>DBFWRP010000217.1:0-29806 GCA_048222005.1 Muribaculaceae bacterium
ATCCTACTTTGTGAGGATGATGAAAATTTAGGCATGCTCCTGAGAGAATATCTCCAGGCCAAAGGCTTCAACGCCGATCTGTATGCCGATGGAGAAGCCGGCTACAAGGCCTTTCTGAAAGGCAAATACGACATCTGCGTGCTTGACGTCATGATGCCTAAGAAAGACGGCTTCACGCTTGCCCAGGAAATCCGCT
Source organism: Muribaculaceae bacterium (assembly GCA_048222005.1). GTDB lineage: Bacteria > Bacteroidota > Bacteroidia > Bacteroidales > Muribaculaceae > UBA7173. The sequence goes on from DBFWRP010000217.1 coordinate 197, forward strand.
CGGTCAACGGCGAGGTGCCCATCATTTTCCTCACCGCCAAAACTATAAAAGAGGATATTCTCGAGGGCTTCAAGATCGGAGCTGACGACTACATCACCAAACCCTTCTCGATGGAGGAACTTGTGTTCCGCATCGAGGCCATTCTGCGTCGTGTCAAGGGCAAGAAAGGCAAGGAAGTTACAATGTACAAGATTGGCCGCTTCACTTTCGACACACAGAAACAGGTTTTGATGATCGGTGACAAGGTTACCAAACTAACCACCAAGGAGTCTGAGCTGCTCAGCCTGCTTTGTGCACACGTGAACGAGATTCTTGAACGCAACTATGCACTCAAGACCATCTGGATTGACGACAATTACTTCAACGCCCGCTCGATGGACGTCTACATCACCAAACTCCGCAAACATCTGAAGGATGACCCTCAGATCGAAATCATAAACATCCACGGCAAGGGCTACAAACTCATTGCGCCGGAAGCCGACAAAGAGTGAGGTTTAGCCATTAAACCGCAAGACAAACAGCCGGAGGGCACCATCTTCATCCATTTTGGTGCCTTCCGGCTTTTCTGTTTCAATTCTATTCTGTAACTTTGCCTGAAACGTCTTACTTACATTTAAACATTGATTTAACCTCATCTGACCGACATGAAAAGATTGACACCTGTTCTGGCTCTCGCGTTGCTCACACCGACTATCGGTGCGGCCAAGGACCGCATCACACACAATCCCGATGCCACAAACACCGAGACAATCCTGCACGTGTGGAGCTGGAATTTCCCTACCATCGCAAAAAACATGAAAACCATCGCTGATGCGGGATTCACCATGCTGCAGACTTCACCAGTGCAACAGCACTTCAACCCTGAAGGTAAAATCACCAAGATATACGACGGTGGCGGCAAAGATGGATCCTGGTATTACTATTACCAGCCGACCGACTGGAAAATAGGCAATGCCATCGTGGGTACACGTGCCCAGATGAAAGAGATGATGGATTCGGCTGCAAAGTACAACGTGCAGGTGCTTGTCGATGTGCTTCCAAATCATACCGCATTCGATGTGGATGCCGTTTCCGACGATTTTTACAAGGCTGTCGGAGGCCGCGACCGCATGTTCCATTCCAAGGGACTCACCCCAATCAATGATTACAACAATCGTGAGCAGTGCACCCTGTGGGCCATGGGCTCTCTTCCCGATGTCAACACCGAGAATCCTGATTTTCAAAAATATTACCTCAACTTCGTTAATGATCTGCTTTCGCTCGGGGTGCATGGATTCCGTTACGACACGGCAAAGCACATCGGAGTGCATTCCGATCCAGTCGACACGGCGTCGGGCGTCAAGGAAAATGACTTCTGGGATGTGGTGACCGGCCGCAAAAGCGTAAAAGGAGTTTCACTCTCACAGCCCTACGATTCGCTGTTCGTCTACGGCGAAGTCCTGCAGGATAAAAATGTGCCGGAACTTGAGTATGCCGACTACATGGGCCAGACAGCCTCCGGATACGGCCACGTTCTGCGCGAAGCTCTTGCCAAAGGTTCGGTCAACGGACTTGACATTGTCGGCTGGCATCATCAGGCAGCCCCCGAGTATCTGACCACATGGGTGGAAAGCCACGACACCTACTGCAACGCACATGAAAGCGCATCGCTCACCGACAACCAGATACGCACGGGGTGGGTGTTCCTGACAGCTCGCCAGAATGGCATTCCCCTGTTTTTCAGCCGCCCCATGGGTTCCACACGCGAAAACTACTGGGGTGACAACGTTATCGGAGCTCGCGGTAACGACGAGTTCTTCCATCCGGAGGTTGCTGCCGTAAACAAATTCAGGAAAGCAATGACCGGACAGAAAGAGGACCTGCAATTCAGCCCCGACGGCTCCATCCTGCTCGTCAACAGGGGCAAAAAGGGCGCGGCAGTGGTCAACATCTCGTCTGTGGCAGGATTTGTGGACCTTCCCACCGGTCTGCCTGACGGAGTGTACACCGATGTTGTGTATGGCAAGGAATTCAAAGTGAAGAAACATCGTCTGAACGGAATCGCCGCACCCTACCGCACATATATCCTTCAGAAGAGATAATAATTTAGAGAGCAGGCAAACCACCATTATTCATGAAAACAAAAGGCACGAACAACGCATCACAGTCCATTTCCGGCCGCATAGGCCGGTGGTGGGCTCGTTGTTTGAGCCTGTACAGGTATGTGACCGAGGGTGTGTGGAATGATACACGCCACACGGTCTGGGTGAACTGCGTTAAAACCGTGAACCTGTCGGTTCGCTCCTTCCTGAATGGAGAATTGCAGGTCAGAGCGGCCGCGCTTACCTATCAGACAATTCTCGCCGTTGTGCCGATGCTCGCACTCGTATTCGCTATTGGTCGCGGATTCGGATTCCAGAATCTACTGGAAACGCAGCTTTTTCATAATTTTCCAGCACAGCGTGAAGCCATGTCGACAGTATTCTCATTTGTCGACTCGTACCTCGCCCAATCGTCCGAAGGGATATTTGTCGGTGTCGGAATCCTGTTTCTTCTCTGGACCCTCATCTCTCTGCTTTCAGGAGTTGAGGATGTGTTCAACACCATATGGGGATTGAAACAAGGCCGCTCACTATGGCGCAAGATAACGGACTACACAGCCATATTTCTGATTCTGCCCGTTCTGATGATATGTGCTTCGGGCATCATGGTGTTCATGTCAACTACGCTCAACGCCCTGCTGCCGTCATGTGTGCTCTCCCCTCTCGTCAAGGTCCTGCTCGATTTTACATCGGTAGTTCTGGTGTGGCTGTTCTTTGCCGGAACATACATGCTTGTGCCCAACACCAAAGTCAAGTTCAAGAACGCTTTTATCGCCGGAATCATGGCAGGCTCGGCCTATATGATTCTCCAGTGGCTCTTTGTTACCGGACAGATTTATGTCACCCGTTACAACGCCATTTATGGGTCGTTCGCATTCCTGCCGCTGCTTCTGTTATGGCTCCAGCTCGTATGGACCATCACGCTGGCGGGGGCCGTGGTATGCTTCTCTTCGCAGAACATATTCGAGTTCAGTTTCAACAGCGAAATTCAGAAGATCTCAAACAACTACAAGTGGCGTGTGATGTTGGCGGTCATGACAATCGCCGTGCGCAGATTTGTGGACGGCCAGCCCCCGGTCACACCCCACCAGATAGCCGTTAATTACGGCCTTCCAATCACACTTGTCAATGATGCCGCCGCGAAGCTCGCGCAGGCAGGGCTGCTCAACCGCATAGTCGTGGACAATCCGGACAACGAGCCGGCCATCGCTCCGGCGGTGGAACCTGAAAAGGTATCGGTCGGTCTGGTGCTTGAGCGCGTGGGAGCCTCCGGCTCGGCCAACTTCATTCCAAAATTCAACAGCCGGTTCCACGCTCTCAGCATGGCTGTCGCCGAACTTCGACAGCAGTTTGTGGAACTTGGCAACAAAACGCTGCTGATGAACCTTGACATAGACACGCTGCAGAAAGGCGGCGAAGCATCAACCGAAACTTTAACCAACCAATAATTAATATTAATCATGAAAACTCAAATCGCAACCGATAAGGCTCCAGGAGCCATCGGTCCCTACAGCCAGGCTATCGACGCCGGTTCGTTCGTATTCATTTCAGGACAGATTCCGGTAAATCCCGCAACAGGCGAGATTCCCGAAGGGATTACAGCCCAGACAAAGCAATCGCTGGCGAACGTATGCGCCATCCTCGCAGAGGCCGGTCTGTCGGTCGACAATGTTGTAAAGACAACCGTGTTCCTTTCGGACATGGCAGATTTCGTTCCTATGAACGAGGTGTATGCCTCGGTGTTCACGGCACCCTTCCCTGCCCGCTCGGCTGTGGCAGTCAAGACTCTTCCCAAGAATGTGCTGGTTGAGATAGAAGTAATCGCCACCAAATAAGCCAAAGGCACATACCTAATTTAAACCGCCCTGCATTAATGGCAATCATCCATGATGCAGGGCGGAATTCTTTTCCGGGGTGCAGCCGCCGGCTGTTATCGTATCTGCGCGGCGATTCCCGGGTTCACGGAATCAAGGCAGTTTATGAATCCTTTGATGTAACGGTCGGCCAGATCGTCGGCACCCTCGTTTCTCAGACGCCGTTCGCGCTCACGCACATCAATGAGCGTCCGTTCCACAAACATCGTATCGATAAACACGTTGTGCTTCAGCTCCATTGCCCGCTGACGGCCCATACTTTCCGCTTGCGCCAACTCTTCGGCCGAGGCGTGTTTTCTGCCGCACGCCGTAATTGAGACAAGCATACCGGCCACACAAGCTCCAGCAATCACACACCGTAACAACGACCGATGTAAATCCTGCATATCTTTTGAGAGTAATCGCATTTGTAATTATTGTTTATAATATTGTAAGCGCTATTTTGGCACAAGCCTCGGCATCGGCAAGCGCATTGTGATGATTGTAAAACGGTATGCCTAAAAAATCGCACAGCGCCGGAAGTGAATAGGACGAGCACATTGCCTTGGGAATCGTGCACCGGGCCTTCATAAGAGTGCAGAAAAATGGGTAATCGGGATAATCCATACCGTACACCCTGAATGCAGCCCGTATGCACCGTTCATCGAACGCCTTGTTATGTGCCACCAACGGAAGCCTCGCCAAGAAGCGGTGGAGTCTGCGCCACACAACATCGAACGTGGGCGCATCCTCTGTCATCTCTGGGCTTATTCCGTGCACTTGTTCAGTGAAATGCCGGACATAATATTCCGGTTCAGGTTTCACAAGCGAATAGAACCGGTCGGCTATCGCACCGTCCACAACTTTTACAGCTCCTATGGCGCATATGCTCGACGGCTCCCGGTTGGCTGTCTCCACATCAATGGCGACAAAGTTGTTCATCAGTCACTTGCCGCTAATGATTCCACCTTTAGTTTCACCTGCTCCATAAGCCAGCGCGGAGTCGATGTGGCACCGCAGATTCCCACCGATTCCGCACCTGCAATCCAATCCGGATTTATTTCCGAGTCGTTTGCAATGAAATGTGTGTGCGGATTGACATCACGGCAGTTGGCATAAAGCACCTTGCCGTTGCTGCTTTTTTTCCCTGCCACAAATAATATTACATCGTGGGCGCATGCGAACCGCTGAAGTTTCTCCACTCTGTTGGCCACCTGACGGCATATGGTGTCGTAGCTTTCAAAACGCACTCCGGGAACCAACCGCTTTTTTATCTCACTGATTATCTCCTGGAATCCATCAAGCGACTTGGTGGTCTGCGAATACAATGCTACCGGACGGGTGAAATCAATGCGGTCAAGTTCTGTCAGATTCTCGATCACGATGGCTTCACCGGCGGTCTGCCCCACCAGTCCGTTCACTTCGGCATGGCCGTTCTTGCCATAAATCACAATCTGCGGCCGGGGCTCGTCGGTCGAATCGAAAGTGCTTTTGATGCGTTGCTGCAGTTTGAGGACCACCGGGCATGTCGCATCAATAATCTCTATGTTGTTGCGCCTGGCCAGCTCATAGGTCGACGGAGGCTCGCCATGAGCCCGAAGAAGCACCTTCACATCATGGAGCATCGGCAAACGGTCGTGTTCTATCACTTTCAGCCCTTTGTCGGCCAGCCGCTGCACCTCATCGCTGTTATGCACAATATCGCCAAGACAATAAAGCGATCCGGATTTCTCAAGTTCCTCCTCAGCCTTGCGTATGGCAGTTACCACACCGAAACAGAAACCGGAACCTGAATCAATTTCAACCTTCATGGGCGGAGCTTTTTGTTAGTGCCTCATTGAAACGTTCGAGCAGCCACTGGTTCTGCTGCTCTATTGTCATGGCCGAATTGTCGAGCGAAATGGCATCGGCAGCACGGCGAAGCGGACTTTCCTCTCGGGTCTCGTCGATGTGGTCGCGATGCACCACATTGGCAAGCACCTCTTCAAATGTGACATTCGCACCTTTGTCCGTAAGCTCTTTGAACCGTCGCTGGGCACGCGTCTGCGCCGAGGCGTCCACGAAGATTTTCAATTCCGCGTGGGGAAACACGGTGGTGCCGATGTCGCGTCCGTCCATTACTATCCCCTTGCTCACCCCGAATGCCTGCTGCTTGGCCACAAGGTCGTGGCGCACCGCAGCGATGGCCGACACAGTGGATACGTTGTTCGATACATCGAGGCGCCGGATTGCCTCCTCCACATCCGCACCATTCAGCATGGTGTGCTGGGTGCCGTCGGGCATACGGTTGAAAGATATATGCATGTCGGGGAGCGCGGCGACAATCGCATCGGCATCCACATTTCCGTCTCCGTCAATCATCCCGTGCTGCATGGCATAGAGAGTCACGGCGCGGTACATGGCGCCAGTGTCAACATAGTTATAACCAATTATCTTTGCCAAGGCCTTTGCCATCGAACTTTTCCCGGAGGAGGAATAGCCGTCAATCGCGATTATTATTTTAGGTGATTGTGATGTCTGCATTGTATTGAAAATAAAAACGCCGGCATCATTACGACGCCGGATAGTGACTAAATCAGTTTAATAGATCATTCAGATTGAGGTTCATGTTGAGCATCAGTGTGGTTGCGCCAGAATGTGGCTGAGCGAAAGCCAGACTCACGTTGAAGCGCCGCAGGTTGATGCCCGCACCAAGTGAGAAACCTGACAGAAAGCTGCGCGAATATGTGCTCATGTCGGTGCGTGTCTTATAGTTGTAGCCAAGTGCCACAAAAAAACGCTCGTTCGGAATGAAGTCGAAACCGAATACGAGATGGCGGAAAAGATTGGAGGAGAAGGTGTCTTTGACCTGCATCTCTTCCGATGTGGTGCCGTCGCCAGTTTCCAGATAAGGGAGATGCCACTTCGTAAGATTCCAGGCAGTTATTGAGAATCGCACTGGAAATCCAGGAAACATCTTTGCAATGCCGACACGCACATCAATAGGCAGACGGTCGTAAGTGGAATTGAACTTTTTCACCTGACCGCCAAGATTTGCCACCACAGCCGAGACCGACAGTTCAGAATCCGGATTAAAATAGTTTATACCCAGATCTGTGGCCACAGCAAATGCCGAGTATGCCTCATAGCTGCTGTACAGGAATTTAAGTGCGATGCCACCACGCAGCCGGTCGGTAATATCATATGAAAACGAACCGCCGAAATTCACATCCTTTGGCGAGAACGTGCCGGTCACGACGCCGAATTCATCGGCCGCCGTGATACTCCCGTAACCAAAGTAACGCAGACCGGCGCTCCATGCGCCGCGCTCCCCTACCGCATGTGCATAGCGGGCTCCGGCAAAATTGGAGCCACCCATATATCGCATATAATCAATGAGCACCTGGTTGTGCATTTCCGGCCCGAGCAACGCCGGATTTTGGTCTGTGACACTGAGCTCATCCTCAACAGCAGTGATATTCACTCCGCCAAGCGCATAGATGCGGGCCGACGACGTTATGTTCAGATAATTATATGCAGTTGACCCGTCCTGAGCCGAGACCGCAGGCAGCAGGCAGCAGGATGTAATCAGAATCAATAATATGCGCAGACATTTTTTTTGTAAACCCATGCAGTGTCTGTTTTATGATGGATTGTGCAGCCCCCTGACAGGCAGATTCCCTGCACAAATGCGGATGCACACATATAATATTTTAACGCGGGATGACCGGAACTATTACATCATGCAAAAGAAATTTTTTCAAAAAAATAATCACCACAAGATCCATAAATCAAAAAATAATCCATATCTTTGCGCTTTCAAAATGCTCAAGCATGGCAACGATGATTAATTTCACCAAAATGCATGGCCTCGGCAACGATTACGTCTACGTGGATTGCACGGACGGACGATTCGGAGGAGCCGACAGCCGGATTCTCAACGATGATGAGCTGCTCGCACACATTTCGCGAGTATGGAGCGACCGCCACACCGGCATAGGAGGTGATGGCATCATCCTCATCCTCCCATCGTCAGTCGCAGATTTCAAGATGCGCATTTTCAATGCCGATGGTTCCGAAGCCAAGATGTGTGGCAACGGTTCACGCTGCGTCGGCAAATATGTGTTTGACCACAATCTTACTTCATCCCATAACGTAACGCTCGAAACTCTTTCGGGCGTTATATGTTTGCGTCTCAATCCAGGCGCAGACGGCAAGGTGGAAACGGTGGAAGTGGATATGGGCACACCGGAACTTACACCAGAGCGCATCCCCGTCACTGTGGCCGACAGCCAGTCGAACCGTAATATAGAAGTGGAAGCCTGCGGGCGCACCATATATATAGATGCAGTATCGATGGGCAATCCGCACGGAGTAGTGTTCGTCGACAGCCTCGACGCAACAGATGTTACATTGCTGGGGCCGGCACTGGAAAACCACTCAATCTGGCCTGACCGCGCAAACATTGAGTTTGTGGAGGTGATCTCTCCGCAGAAAGTTAAAATGCGGGTATGGGAACGTGGCAGTGGCGAGACCATGGCATGCGGCACCGGCGCATGTGCCGTGGCTGTCGCCTCAATCCTTTCCGGACGGACAGAGGCCGGCGAAATCACCGTGCAGCTTCTCGGTGGCGACTTGAAAATAGCCTACGACACCGCATCCGGCCATGTGTTTATGACTGGACCTGCAACCGAGGTGTTCACAGGTACAGCACCTCTTCCTGAATAACCAGACAAACCAACAGATTAATCCTCATATGTTTCATATAAACGACAATTTCACTCTCCTTGCCGAAAGCTACCTTTTTTCCGAGGTGGCAAAGCGAATCAACGCATATAAAGAAGCCCATCCCGAGGTTAACATAATCAGAATGGGTATCGGCGATGTGACACGTCCGCTGTGCAAGGCTGCAATCGACGCTATGCATAAAGCCGTCGACGACCAGGCTGATTCCTCAACATTCCACGGCTACGGCCCCGAACAGGGTTATGCATTTCTCCGGGAGGCCATAGTAGAAAACGACTACCGTGCCCGCGGCATCGATATGGATGCCGACGAGATTTTTGTCAGCGACGGAGCAAAGAGCGACACCGGCAACATTGGCGATATTCTTGCCCGCTGCAACCGCGTGGCCGTGACAGACCCTGTCTATCCGGTGTATGTCGACACAAATGTAATGGGCGGCCGTGCCGGATTGCTCGACACCGACGGCTGTTGGTCCAACATCATTTATCTGCCGGTAACGGCCGAAAACGGATTTGTACCCGCACTCCCTTCCGAAGTGCCCGATATGATCTATCTCTGCTACCCAAACAATCCAACAGGAACCACGCTGACCCGCGAACAGCTGAAAGTTTGGGTGGACTACGCCCGTGCGCACCATTCGCTTATTCTGTTCGATTCGGCCTACGAGACATTTATCCGTCAGGAGGATGTGCCTCACAGCATTTACGAAATAGAGGGGGCGAAAGAGGTTGCCATCGAATTCCGCAGTTTCTCTAAGACTGCAGGATTCACCGGCGTCCGCTGCGGCTACACCGTGGTGCCCAAAGCACTTAAAGGCGCTGATTCGAAGGGCGAGATGATAAGCCTAAATCATTTGTGGAACCGCCGTCAGTGCACCAAATTCAACGGCGCGTCCTACATTTCGCAACGTGCGGCAGCGGCCATATATACTCCGGAAGGGAAACAGCAGACGCGCGAAACCGTCGACTATTACCTGAGGAATGCCGAGGTGCTGCGTCAGGGATTGCTCGATGCAGGATTCGAGGTGTTCGGAGGCACAAACGCACCCTACGTATGGATCAAAACGCCGGATGAAACAACGTCATGGGAGTTTTTCGACATTCTGCTGGAGCGTTGCCACGTGGCCGGAACTCCCGGCAGCGGCTTCGGCCCATCGGGCGAGGGATACATACGCCTCACGGCTTTCAACACTTACGAAAACACCGTTGAGGCCATCAAGAGAATAAAAAAGGCGTTCAGCACTTCAAAATAAGGTTTCCGATAGAGCTGACCATCTGTAATATGAAATATACACCGGCACATATTGTACCGGTGAAATTCAATTATTCAATTCAAGTTTTACACGCTATGTCTTTACTTAGATTCAAGGCAGTCAAAGAGGCATCTGACCGTAAGGCGGTCAAAGTTGTTCCCCCCAAGGAAAGCCCCGAAGTTTATTACGCTAAAGCGGTGTTCAATCGACAGCGCATGTTTGAATACCTTCCCAAAAAGACATTTGACCAACTTGTTTTTGCAATTGACAACAAACAACCCATTTCCCGTCAGCTGGCCGACAGCGTGGCTGAAGGGATGAAACGCTGGGCGGTTGATAACGGCGCTCGTCACTACACCCACTGGTTCCACCCCCTCACCGGCGGCACGGCAGAGAAGCACGACAGCTTCATCGAGCACGACGGCAAAGGCGGCGTAGTAGAGGAATTCACAGGCAAGCTGCTCGTGCAGCAGGAACCCGACGCGTCGAGCTTCCCCAACGGCGGTATCCGCAACACCTTTGAGGCGCGCGGTTACTCTGCATGGGACATCTCTTCGCCAGTTTTCATTGTAAACGACACCCTTTGCATCCCCACCATCTTTATTTCGTACACAGGTGAATCTCTCGACTTCAAGACACCGCTGTTGAGAGCTCTCAATGCCGTGGACAAAGCTGCCACAGAAGTAGTCCACTACTTCGACAAGGATGTGAAGCATGTGTTGAGCTACCTTGGATGGGAGCAGGAATATTTTCTGGTGGATGAAGCGCTTTATGCAGCCCGTCCCGACCTCGTGATGACAGGCCGCACGCTCATGGGTCACGAAAGCGCCAAGAACCAGCAGCTTGAGGACCACTACTTCGGTGCCATCCCCTCTCGAGTTCAGGCTTTCATGCTCGACCTTGAGATAGAATGCCATAAGCTCGGCATTCCGGCCCGTACACGTCACAACGAAGTTGCTCCCAACCAGTTCGAGCTTGCTCCTATATTCGAGGAAACCAATCTGGCCAACGACCACAACCTGTTACTGATGAAAGTCATGGACGATGTGGCACGTCGCCATAACTTCCGTGTACTGCTGCATGAAAAGCCTTTCGCCGGCATCAACGGCTCGGGCAAGCACAATAACTGGAGCCTCGGTACAGACACCGGCACACTGCTTTTCGCACCAGGAAAGACCCCTCGCGAAAATCTCCGCTTCATCACCTTTTTTGCCATTGTCATGGCAGCCGTTCACCGTCACAACGGGCTTCTTAAAGCCTCCATCGCATCGGCCACCAATGCCCACCGACTCGGTGCCAACGAGGCACCCCCTGCCATCATCTCCATATTCACCGGCTCGCAGATTGCCGACATTCTCTCCCGTCTGGAGAACAGCACCAATGACGAACTGATAACATTCTCCGGAAAAGAAGGCTTTGACATGGGTGTCGCCCAGATTCCTGAAATCATGGTCGACAACACCGACCGTAACCGCACCTCGCCATTCGCGTTCACCGGCAACCGCTTTGAATTCCGCGCCGTAGGCTCGAGCGCCAACTGTGCATCGGCAATGATTGCCCTCAACGCTGCCGTGGCCGAACAGCTGGCCGATTTCAAGAAGAAAGTTGACGAACGTGTGGACCGCGAGGAGTCGCTGTATCATGCCATCCTTGAAGAGGTGAAGGCATTGATCATAAAGTCTAAAAACATCCATTTCGACGGCAACGGCTACAGCGACGAATGGAAGGCTGAGGCTGAGCGCCGCGGCCTTGACTGCGAGACTTCGGTGCCGGTGATTTTCGATGCATACCTCCGTAAAGAATCGGTAGAGATGTTTGAAAAGACCGGAGTATTCACTGAATTCGAGCTCAAGGCCCGCAACGAGGTAAAATGGGAGACATTTACCAAGAAAGTTCAGATTGAATCGCGTGTACTCGGCGACCTTGCCCTGAACCACGTAGTACCCGTAGCCACCCGCTACCAGAGCGTATTGGTCGACAATCTTGTTAAACTCAAGACGCTTTTCCCCATCGAGAAGGGCAATGCACTCACCGCACGCGACCTCGCCACTATCGAAAAAATGTCGCAGCACATGTGCGTTATCAAGGAAGAGACCGAGCGCATGATCAACGCCCGCAAAGAAGCCAACCGCATCACCGACGAGCGCACAAAAGCCGTGGCTTATCATGACAACGTGGTTCCGGCCATGGAACGCATCCGCTATCATATCGACAAACTCGAACTTATGGTCGACAACGAAATGTGGCCCCTCCCAAAATATCGCGAGATGCTGTTTCTCCGCTAATAACGACCCGTTCACCAACTATCCAAGATTAAACCCCAGGAGCCCGGCAAATCGGGCTCCTGTACATTTCGGACATATTTTTTTTCAGATGGAACCCCTCAAGCATGAATGCGGCATAGCCATGATTCGTCTGCGCAAACCGCTTGCATATTACAAAGAGAAATACGGAACATATTCTTATGCCCTTAACAAGCTCTATCTTCTGATGGAGAAACAGCATAACCGCGGGCAGGAAGGTGCCGGCGTGGGGGTGGTGAAACTGCACTCAGCACCCGGACACGAGTATGTGTTCCGTGAACGCGCTCTCGGCTCAAACGCCATAACCGAAATTTTCTCGCACATCCTGCCGCAGGCAAAAGAGGGCGTCGACGATGCCTCCTGCTATGACGAAATAGAATCGGAAGTGCCGTTTCTCGGTGAAATCTGCATGGGACATCTCCGCTATTCCACCACAGGCAAAAGCGGCTTGTCGTATGTTCATCCGTTTCTGCGCCGAAACAACTGGCGGAGCAGGAACCTGCTCATGTGCGGAAATTTCAATCTGACAAATGTAGAGAATGTGTTCGGATCGATAGTGAAACGCGGGCAGCATCCGCGTCTGTTCAGCGACACCATTGTTCTGCTTGAACAGCTCGGCTATTCACTTGACAAGGAGAACCACCGGCTCTACCGCGAACTGCGCGACACACTCGAGGATCCGGAGCTTGGTCAGGAAATAGAGAACCGCCTGAGCATGGAGAATGTGCTCCGGATGGCCGCGCCCCAATGGGATGGGGGATTCGTGATTTGCGGTGCCACCGGCTCCGGCGACATGTTCGTTCTGCGCGACAGCCATGGCATCCGTCCGGCGTTCTATTATATCGACGATGAAATTGTTGTTGCGGCTTCCGAACGTCCGGGAATCCAGACCGTCTTCGACGTGGCTGCCGAAGATGTCAGAGAACTTCTGCCCGGAATGAGTCTTATTGTGTCCAAACAGGGAGACATAAAGGTTGAACGCATTCTTGACGAGGATACAAACCAGCGCTGTTCATTCGAACGGATATACTTTTCACGTGGCAGCGACAGCGACATTTATCTCGAACGTAAGGCTCTCGGGCGCAATCTCGCACCTGAGGTGCTCCGGTCGGTGGATTATGATTTTGAGCATACTGTGCTGTCGTTCATCCCCAACACTGCAGAGACGGCATTTATCGGGCTGACAGAAGGCTTCGAGGATGCCCTCAACAGGCAGAAGGCAGAAACAATCGAACGGATGCACCGGGGCGGCACACTGACATCCGACAGAATCAATCAGGTGCTCGACAGGCATCTTAAAGTGGAAAAAGTTGCAATCAAGGACATCAAATTGCGCACGTTCATAGCTGAGGATGCTTCGCGAAACGACCTGGCAAACCACGTTTACGACATCACATACGGTACCGTGAGGCCTGGAGTCGACTCGATTGTCGTGATTGACGACTCGATTGTTCGCGGCACCACACTGCAGCGGTCCATCCTGTCCATGCTTTCACGCCTGCGTCCGCGAAAGATTGTTGTCGTCTCATCGGCTCCGCAGGTGCGTTATCCCGACTATTATGGCATCGACATGAGCCGACTGGGCGAGTTTGCCGCATTCCGGGCAGCCATGTCACTACTGCACAAACGTAGGCTTGAACACATAATACACGAAACATACGAAGCCTGCAAGCAGCAACTGAAACTTCCCGCCGAGCAACAGTCGAATGCAGTGCGTGCCATCTATGCACCCTTCTCGGCAGAGGAGATTTCCGCAGAAATGGCACTGATGCTTTCCCCGGCTGACATTGACGTAAAGGTAGAACTTGTGTTCCAGAGCCTCGAAGGATTGCACAAGGCTGTGCCTGACCATCCGGGCGACTGGTATTTCTCCGGCCGCTATCCAACTCCCGGAGGGAACAGACTGGTCAACATGGCCTACGTAAACTACTATGAAGGGAATCCGCTGAAGCGCTAATCTTCGTTGTTTCAGCGCACAATGCGGATGGCAAAAATGATGGAATTGTTGGCTGAAACTTCTTCCAGTGCCACATTAATGCCTGATTTAGGTGGGTTTAACAGATTTTATTAGTACCTTTGCAGTTCCAATGGTACAATTCGGGGCAATTAGCTCCAGCCCTTCAGTCACATTCCTGATTATAACATTATATGCACCCATTTGCCTACAGAGCCACTACATTCATAATCGGCTTGGCAGTTGCAGTCAATCTGCATGCAACAGACGTGCATTCATACACCCTGCCGGATAGTGTGAGTGCATTGCCGGCTGCAACATCAACCCTGCAGTCAGATGAATTTGCCACCAGCGTTGCCGCCGACAGTGTACGGCCCGAGAAGCTTAACCTCATTCAAAAAATCATTCGCTATTTTGATGATGCGAACAAGGAGCGTCCGGACAAGAAGTTCGACATAACCTTTCTTGGCGGACCGAGTTATTCTGAAAGCACCAGTTTTCAGCTCGCCCTCGTGGCGGCAGGCCTCTATCGCACCCGGCGCGACTCTGCCACCCTGCAGAGTAATGTATCGGTGTTCGGGCAGGGAAGTGTGACCGGGTTCTACCGTGTTGGGGTGAAAGGCGATCATTACACTCCCGACAATCGGTTCCACCTGGCTTACCATGCCGATTTCGCGCATTTCCCGCTGAAATTCTGGGGACTCACATTCGATAGCCAGAAAAATAACGACAATGAATGCGATTACACCGAGCTGCAGTCAAAGTTGTGGGTCGAGCTGCAATGGCAGATGCTGAAAAACATCTACGTCGGCCCCACAATCGACTTCAATTACGGCAAGGCCACCAAGTTCGAACGGCCGGAACTCTGGGGCGGTGAGGATGCACGCGTGTTCAATTACGGTTTCGGTGTCGTATTTGCTGTTGACAGCAGGGATTTTCCTACAAATGCATCGCGGGGGGTGCTCCTGTCGCTGAAACAGAAGTTCTTCCCGCGTGGAATCGGAAATGACTACGCATTTTCATCTACCGAGTTCACATTTGCCGTATATAAGCAATGGTGGAAAAGCGGAGTTGTGGCCATGCAGCTGCACAGCTGGAATTCGTATGGCAACACGCCATGGACCATGCTCCCTACCATTGATGCATCCAACGGCATCCGGGGATATTATGAAGGCCGTTACCGTGCCAAAAACGAGGCAGACATTGTGGTTGAGCTTCGCCAGAAGGTGTGGCGGCGCAACGGCATCGTGGTATGGGGTGGCGTAGGAAGTGTATTCGACGATTTTTCCCAGATCTCACGCCACAGGCTCCTCCCTTCGGTCGGAGTGGGTTACCGATGGGAATTCAAGAAAAAAGTCAACGTAAGAGTCGATGTCGGCTTCGGCAAAGACTCCAAGTCGTTTTCATTCGGCCTGAACGAGACATTCTGACGTGCCATCCGGTGCCTCTCTGTAAATGCCACCCCCATTCGGAACAGCCGACATTACTACCTAATTTGCATAATCATGACATTCTTAAATCGCATATACAGCGCTGCGGCATCGTTTTTCAAGAACCCCAAGCACCTGTACTGGTGGGTGGTGATTGTGCTCATCATTCCAAACATCCTGCTTGATATCACCGAAAACGGGTCGCTGCTTTGTAAAACAGCGAATCTGCTGCTCCCGGCCGGCGTGTACATGATGCTGATGGCTGCAAAGCGTCGCGCAGGTGTCATGGCGTTATTTATGTTGCCGTTCATGATACTTGCGGCATTTCAGCTTGTGCTGCTCTATCTATACGGGGAATCAGTCATTGCCGTCGACATGTTCCTGAATGTTGTCACCACCAACGTCAGGGAGGTGAATGAGCTGCTTGGCAACCTCATATATGCCATCGGAGCTGTCGTTGTGCTCTATTTGCCCCCACTTATATGGGGAGGCGTGGCAACAGCAAAGCACGTGTTGCTTGACGCGCACTTCCGGCATAAGGTGATTCGCCTGGGGGGTGCTACCGCCATTCTGGGATGCGTGGCAGCAGCCTGCTCGCTCACCGCCACCCCACAACCTGCGCTTCAGCATGAGATATTCCCAGCTAATGCCGTGGGCAACATGATAGAGGCAATCCGCAGGGCAAAAGCCACAGCCGGGTTCAAGAGCACATCAGCCGATTATGAATTCAATGCAGAATCTGTCCGTGACTCATCGCTACGCGAAGTGTATGTGTTTGTTATCGGAGAGACCGCCCGTGCCATCAACTGGCAGCTCAACGGTTACAACCGCGAAACGAATCCTATGCTGTCGAAAGAACGGAATGTCACGTTTTTCAGCAAGTCTATCTCGGAGTCAAACACAACACACAAGAGCGTTCCTATGTTAATGAGCGCGCTTTATGCCGAAAACTTCAACGAAATAAACGGGACAAAAAGCATAATCACAGCCATGAAGGAGGCTGGATTCCACACGCACTTTTTCTCGAATCAGGCACCTAACCGATCCTACACCGAATTCTTCGGAGCGGAAGCTGACGACGTGCGGTACACCAACCTGGCTTCTGCCGTTCATCCCTACGACGACGAAATCGCACAGTGGATCAAGGATGAGTTACGCAGTAACACTCACATGAAAGAATTCTTTGTTATCCACACATACGGCTCGCATTTTTTGTATCGCGACAGGTATCCCTCCGGATTCGCATACTTTTTGCCTGACAATGCCGTTGATGCCAATGCCGCCAACCGCGAGAGCCTGATTAACGGTTATGACAACTCCATACGCTACACCGATTCCGTACTGGCCGATATAATAAATGCCTTGAAGGAAGTGAATGGCTACGCCGGACTTATGTACAGCTCCGACCACGGCGAGGACATTTTCGATGATGCACGCAACCGTTTCCTGCATGCATCACCGTCTCCGACCTACTATCAGCTGCATGTGGCATCGCTATCCTGGATTTGCGATTCACTTATAACCGACCATCCGGAGATGCAACGAAACATGAAACGCAACTCCATGTCGCCGGTTTCGCCACAACGAAGTCTGTTCCACACCACACTGCAACTGGCCGGTGTTACCACCCCCGTATTTCAAGCCGCACACTCGCTTGCCGACAGTGCCTATGAGGTGCGGCCAGCCATTTATCTCACAGACCATAACACTGCGGTCCCGTTGGTCAAGTCGGGCGTAAAGGACGCCGATATCGCACAATTGAAGCATCTGATCCGGTGACATAAATCCGCATAGTGCCCCGACTCGCAAACGTGCATCAATGCACCGCAAACGGTCATTCAACGCGCCACAACGAAAGGAAAGTTATCCAAAACGAACAGATACTCCCCTAACAGCCAATGTAATAACCATTACATCCCAACGCAGAAGTTGTCCAAAAACAAATATTTTGATACATTTTGCGTCAATTATTTTGGTAAATGAGGCTTTATGCCTACCTTTGTCAAGCCTTGCAATTATACCATATCGGACACCACCGTGAATGCCGGTTGTACAGGCATAAAATCTTACCCACATTATATACCATTACCAGAATACGACGATGATTCAGACCGTGTTGAAACGCGACGGCCGCGTTGTTGGCTACAATGAAGAAAAAATTAAGGCAGCCATCAGGAAAGCCATGCTTCAGACCCCCCTGGGCGAAGATGAAGCTTTAATACAAAAAATTTCGGACCGCATCGGTATAACCGGTAAGGATCAGATGACTGTGGAGGAGATTCAGGACCGGGTGGAACTCGAGCTTATGAAATCGCCGCGCAAGGAAGTGGCAAAGCGCTATATTGCCTATCGCGACCAGCGCAGCATTGCCCGCCGCGCCAAGACACGCGACATATTCCTTGAAATCATAGAAACCAAAAACAACGACATCACCCGCGAGAACGCCAACATGAACACAGATTCGCCGGCGGGAATGATGATGAAGTTCGCATCCGAAACCACAAAACCATTCGTTGACGATTATCTGCTTTCAGCCGAAGCCCGCGAAGCTGTGCGCAACGGCTATCTGCACATACACGATAAGGATTACTATCCCACAAAATCACTGACCTGTGTGCAACATCCTCTGGAAAACATCCTCCAAAACGGATTCATTGCCGGCCACGGCGAATCGCGCCCGGCGAAACGCATTGAAACGGCAAGTGTGATTGCATGCATTTCGCTCGAGACCGCGCAGAACGAAATGCATGGCGGACAGGCCATTCCGGCATTCGATTTCTATCTCGCCCCGTTTGTCCGCTCGTCGTTTGTCGAGGAGCTGAAAAAAGTTGAGGAGATAACCCAGCTTGATTTATCTGACTATTATGCACGCGAACTTCAAGACTTCATAAAGAAACCGCTTGACGGCCTTACCGGCGAGGAACGCGCCGTGCAGCACGCCATCAACGCCACTGTAAGCCGCGTGCATCAGTCAATGGAAGCGTTCATACACAACATGAACACCATTCACTCGCGTGGAGGCAACCAGGTGGTGTTCAGCTCCATCAATTACGGAACAGACACATCGGCCGAAGGGCGCTGCGTAATCCGCGAGCTCCTGCACTCCACCTATGAGGGCGTGGGCAACGGAGCCACAGCCATCTTCCCCATACAGATATGGAAAAAGAAAACCGGTGTCAACTATAAGCCGGGCGATCCAAACTACGACCTATATCAGCTTGCATGCAAGGTGACAGCACGCCGATTCTTCCCCAACTTCCTGAATCTTGATGCCACATTCAACCAGCATGAGCTTTGGAATGCATCCGACCCCAAGCGCTACAAACACGAGGTGGCCACAATGGGATGCCGTACACGTGTTTTTGAAAACCGCTATGGTGAAAAGACCTCGATCGGCCGCGGCAACCTCAGCTTCTCCACCATCAACATCGTGCGTCTGGCTATAGAGTGCATGCCCATAAAGGATCAGACGGAACGCATCGAGCGGTTCTTTGCAAAACTTGACGAACTGCTTGAGATAACCGCACGCCAGCTCTGCGACCGCTATAATTTCCAGAAAACTGCATTGGCCAAACAGTTCCCGCTGCTCATGTCGCGCCTTTGGAACGGGGCCTCCACACTTGCGCCCAACGACACAGTGGAGAGTGTGATAAATCAGGGCACCCTCGGCATCGGCTTCATAGGTCTGGCCGAATGCCTTGTGGCTCTCACGGGCAAACATCATGGCGAATCGGACGAGTCGCAGAAACTCGGTCTGCGCATAGTGAGCCACATGCGTTCACGTGCCAATGAATTTTCCGAACGCTACGGACATAATTTCTCAGTGCTTGCCACTCCCGCCGAAGGCCTTTCGGGCAAATTCACCACAAAGGACCGCAAGAGTTTCGGCGAGATTCCCGGCATCACAGACAAAATCTACTATACGAACTCAAACCACGTCCCGGTGTATTATAAATGCTCTCCCCGCCATAAGGCGAAAATCGAGGGCCCGTACCACGAACTCACACGCGGCGGCCACATCTTTTATGTGGAAATTGACGGCGACGCGACACATAACCCGCAAGCCATCTCCGACATAGTAGACCTCATGGACAACAACAATATAGGCTATTGCTCGGTGAACCACAACCGCAACCGCTGCATGAACTGCGGATACGAGGATGCTCAGGAGGGACTTGACGAATGCCCCAAATGCGGCAGCCACAACATCGACAAGCTGCAGCGCATCACCGGCTACCTTGTAGGCACCACAGACCGCTGGAACTCGGCCAAACTTGCCGAACTTGCCGACCGTGTGGTGCATAAATAAGGCCCCGACAGCCCCACCGACCAACGAAGAAGCCACACCACATGACCGCATAATGAAAAATCACACCTTACAGGTTCTTGATATAGTCCCCGGAACATCGGTAGATGGCCCGGGGCTTCGTACATCTATCTACTTCGCAGGATGCGCCCACCATTGCGAAGGTTGCCATAACCCTCAGTCGTGGGACTTTTCTGCGGGGAAAACCATGTCGGTCGACTCCATTGTGGAGGAAGTGGAGAAGCATGGTTTCAATGTCACGTTTACCGGAGGCGACCCTCTTTACATGCCTGAAGCCATGACAGTTCTTGCCAAAATTCTGAAAGACCGGGGTTACGGCATATGGTGCTACACCGGATTTGAATTCGGGCAAATATGCCGGTTTCCGGAATACGCTGAACTGCTGCACTATATCGATGTCATGGTGGACGGCCCGTATGTGGCATCCCTGCGCGACACCTCACTCCGCTTCAAAGGTTCGTCGAACCAACGTCTGATCGACGTGGCCGCATCGTTACAGACAGAAAACATTGTGGAATGGGACGACCATATGGCCGAATTCCTATAACTGCGAAGATCTCCTCACACATATGGTGCCATTTCTTGAAAATATAGCCAGAGCATACTTTGAAAACGAGTCAGACAGGCTGTTTGAATATTGCTTTGTATTCCCCAATAAACGCAGTGCTCTTTATTTCACAGACTACATGAGCCGGACAGCCCGCGAAAACGGGCGTCCGCTTCTCATGCCAGCCACGACTACCATCGTTGACTTCATCGAAAGCTTTTCGGAATCGGCTCCTGGCGACCGCCTTGAACTGATTTTCATTCTTTACAACGTTTACTGCAATGTCATAAAACGTCATAATGGTACAGAAAAGGCCGACACCATAGACTTCAACAGGTTTGTGCAATGGGCCGATGTGCTTTTGAATGATTTTGACGATGTCGATGATGCCATGGCCGAGCCATCCGAGCTGTTCAGAAACGTCGGTAATCTCAAGGAGATTTCTGCAAATTACCTGACGCCCGAGCAGATTGATGTGATACGCCATTACTGGTCAGACGAAAAAATTCCGGCCGAGGTAAAGGATTTTTGGAATCATGTAGCGCATCCGGCCACCGATTCGGCCCCTGCCACCAGTGTGAGCATGGGTTTTCTCAGGCTATGGCAGGTGATGTTTGAAGTATATTCAGAGTTTACGGAGCGTCTTGAGGCGGCCGGACTTCACACTCGTGGTATGGCCGTGAGGACTGCAGTACGGATTCTGGACGGAACGGACCCCGAAGCACTCCCTTTCCGGAGGTACATATTCATCGGCTTCAACAGCCTGTCGAATGCGGAGAAAGCCATATTCTCACGCCTGCAGGCCATGCACGACGGGACGGCGGCCGATTTCTACTGGGATCTTTCATCGCCCGCTTTTGCGGGCCACATGCTCGATGCCGCAAACATCGTGGAGCGGTATGCCAGAATTTATCCCTCGCTTTACGATTGTGTCCCCCCTATTCCTGACTACCCCTCTATTGAAGTCATAGGTATCCCGTCGAGAGTCGGACAGGCGAAAACAGTGGGAAAGCTCCTTGAAACGCTGTATCCCGTGGACCGTGAACTGTCAGCCGATACACTGCGCGACACTGCGGTTGTGCTTCCGGAAGAGACAATGCTCACACCTCTGCTCGGCGCTATCCCCGAGAGGGTGAATCCGCTGAACATTACCATGGGCTACAAATTGCGCAACACGGCCGTATCCGGACTGATGCGCGATATTGTCACAATGCACATGCGTTCCTACCAGTCAAAAGTCCGGCGAACATTCTTTTATGAGGATGTAATCAAGGTGCTATCGCATCCGGTGGTTCGCTCTTGCTCTCCGGCATTGTCTACATCTATCGTAATGGAGATACAGCGGCTGCGACTGTTTAACATTCCTGAAGAGTTTTTTGACACTCCAGAAAGGACCCGATTGAAAACCATTTTCCGTTTCATCTCGGACAAGAACGATGCCGCGCAGGTGTTTGCCTATCTAAACAACCTTATATTATGGCTGAGGGAAGTGGTATCCTCGCGTCTGATTTCAGACAGCGATGCCCGTGCCCCAGAAATTGACGACACAGACAGTAAGGATTGCCCCGCTCCCGATGCGGATGCTGAAGATACAGAAAATGCCTCCCTCCAACATGCCGTGCTTGCATCCGATCCGGAACACGACCGTGCCGCAATCCTGCAGGAAGCCTTTCTGCGGCGATACGCAGAGGCACTTGCCCGGCTCGAAAGGCTTTGCCGGAAGTATCTTTACTCCGGTAAGATTTACATAGAAAATGCCACGGTTTTCAATCTTGTGGAAAAGATTCTGCAGGGTGAGATGCTCAACTTCGAGGGACTGCCGATGCAAGGGTTGCAGATCATGGGGGTACTCGAGGCCCGTGCGCTCGACTTCAGGAACATAATCATTCCGTCGATGAACGAGCGGCTGTTTCCACGTGCCCGCTTCACTGCTTCATTCATCCCTCCAGTGCTCCGGAGCGCTTATGGACTTTCCACTCCCGAGCAGCACGAAAACGCGTACGCCTACTTTTTCTACCGCATGATTTCACGCGCCGAAAAGGTTTATCTGCTCTATGATGCCCGCTCCTTATCGCGGAAAACACAGATGTCGCGCTACATAAATCAGCTCATACATCTGTTCCGCCCGGAGAGGCTCTCGGTCAAGGTGCTCCCCTACTCGGCGGCATCGTTCAGCATGCCCAAAATCGAGGTGGCCAAAACGCCGGAAATCATGGCGCGCCTCAACCGGTACCGGTCGGCCGAGCACCCGTTATATCTTTCTGCCAGCTCAATAAAGCTCTATCTCGGATGCCCGATGTCATTCTACTTCGAGATGGTGGCCAGATACAGACGCGAGGACAAGAACAATGAATGGATTGACGAAAGCACCTTCGGAACCATTGTGCACGATGTGTTCGAGAAACTGTTCGACCTGCAGCTGGAAAAATCGCCCGGCGGAGCACTGATAACGGCCGAGGTTCTTGAATCGATGCGCTCGGACAGGGTATTGATTGACCGACTGATCTGCCGCGCCGTCAACGAGTATTTCCGGAATCTCGGCAAAGACTGTTATACGCCACTCAACGGCGAGACAAAAATCATAGGTTACATAATCCGTGAAAACATCCGTGAAGTGTTGCTGAAGGAACAGCAGCATACGCCGTTCGTCTATCTTCACGGCGAATGGCAGAAGGATGGTGTGCTGTGTCTGAAGGGTTCGAAAGGGAAGGAATTTTCTGTCAACTTCACATGCCGTGTGGACCGTGTGGACATGTTGAAGGATTCAACCACCTTCGAACGCATGAGAATCATTGACTACAAAACCGGCAGTGATGAGACCCATGCACCCGGCATTGATGCCATGCTTCACGATTACAAATGCAAGGCTTTCGCACAGGTAATGCTCTATTCTCAGGCATACGCACAGTTCCTCCCCTACTCAGGCCCGATACAACCCATGGTCTACTCCATGCGCAAACTTATGGTACAGCCGGTGACCCCACTCACCACCGGACAGCAGCCCGCAGTGGAACATCTCGAACATGAGGAGGCAAAATCGCCCGACAAAGGCTCCAAGCGATGGAAAATCCTGGATTACCGGGACTATCTGACTGAATTCAACGACTCTCTGATTCCATATCTTGAGGAACTTTTCAATCCGGATGTACCCTTTGTATGTGCTGACGACGATGCTGCCTGCACGTACTGTGAATTCAAGGAAATCTGTCAACGCCACCTAAAAAGCTGAATGCGAATGGCCGGACTGTATGTACATATTCCATTTTGCCGCAGCAAATGCGCGTACTGCGATTTTTATTCGTCTCCGCGCCAAGCCGACTCGGGAGAGTATATTGATGCAATTCTACATGAATTCGATTTACGCCGCGATGAGATTGCCGAACGATACACCACGCTCTATATCGGAGGTGGAACCCCCTCAATCCTATCGCCTCAATCGCTTGACAGATTACTGCACGGCATCGACCGACGGGCAGGCATCAGCTACATGAGTGAGGTGACTATAGAGGCAAATCCGGAGGACATTACGCCGGAATCGCTGAACCTATATGCATCGTTGGGAATAAACCGCATCAGCATAGGCGTGCAGTCGTTTAACGACACCTCATTATCAGCTATCGGACGCCGGCATTCGTCGAAAGCCGCCTATAGTGCACTTGAGACGCTTGCCGCAAGCGGTATGAATTATAACGCCGACCTTATCTACGGACAGCCAGGGCAATCGATAGAGATGTGGGAGGCAGACCTCGAACAGATGTTGCGTTTTTCACCCCCACATCTTTCGGCCTATCTCCTCTCCTACGAACCCGGGACCCGACTGCATGCAATGCTTGCCAACGGGAAAGTAGATGAAGCACCCGACGAATTGGTTATCAGAATGTACCAATTGCTGTGTGAACACACTGCGCACCAGGGGTACAAGCATTATGAAATCTCCAATTTCGCAAAAGAGGGTAAACAGGCGGTACATAACTCTCTATATTGGGACTATACTCCATACATGGGCCTGGGAGCCTCGGCTCATAGCTTCGACGGACGGACGCGCCGCATGAATCCATGCAATACGGGGGTCTACATGAGCCTCATCTCTGCCGGAACAGCTGCCTGCAGTCCGGAGAACGAGACCAACTGGAACCGGTATAACGACTACATCATAACATCCTTGCGCACCTCAACGGGATATTCTCCCAGATTCGCACTTGACCGCTTCGGTTCAACTCTCACTGCGCAATTTAACCGCAACCGCGTGGCTCTGGCCGCCGGGATGCTGGAGCAGCTGCCCGACGGCAATCTGCGCATACCTGAGCGGGAATGGCTGAAAGCAGACAGCATTCTGCGGGAGCTGATTGTGGACTGACCCCTCCTCGCCATGTGCCACCTCCAATCACGCATCAGCGAACACGCTCAATCGTGATGGTAGGGCATGTTTGCAGAAATCGTATAGGCCCGGTAGATCTGCTCTACGAAGAACAGACGCACAAGCTCATGCGGAAATGTCATTTTCGACAACGACAGCATGCTGTTAGCCCGGTTATAGACCTCATCTGAAAATCCATAGGGCCCACCAACCACAAAAATCAGATTGCGGACACCAGCCACGCCTTTCTGCTCTATAAACGCCGCGAACTCACGAGAGGTGTATTGCCTTCCGCGCTCGTCAAGCAGAACCAAATGGTCGGAATTCTGCACGTTTGCAAGGATGGCCGTCCCCTCGGCTTGTTTCTGCGCATCAGGGGTGGACTTCTTCGAGGTCTTGACATCTGCCACGACTTTGATTTCAAAAGGCGTCGGAAAGCGTCTGATACGGTCGGTGAATTCCTCGATACCGTTCCTGACGTACGATATGGTTGTGCTTCCGACAACCAGCAGTTGTATTTTCATCGTCCTGATTTAAAATTCATCGGCACAAGGAGGCGCCGTTAAGATTTTTTGATTTATAAAAAAGCGCACCCGCTGCCCTTGTCTACAGGCCACGAATGCGCTTGAATAATTTTTATGCTTGCCGGAATTACACGTAACCGCGGACAATGCCACGCTTGGAGTTACGGATAAATTCAATAATCTCGTCACGCTCGGTTGTAGCCGGAATCTCAGCCTCTATACGGTCCACAGCATCGGATACGTTAAGACGTGAAAGATACAGATAACGGTACACTTCCTGAATGGCCATGATCTGGTCGTTGTTGAAATTGCGGCGGCGCAGACCGATGGAATTGATACCGGTGTAGGCGATGGGATCACGGCCGGCCTTTACATACGGAGGGATATCCTTGTTTATCCTTGCTCCGCCCTGAATCATCACATGAGCTCCAAGGTGGCAGAACTGATGGATAAGCGAGCCGCCGCCTATTACGGCGAAATCATCCACCTGTACCTCACCAGCAATCTGTGTCGCGTTCGAGATAATAACATTATTGCCTATCACACAGTCGTGAGCCACATGAGAATAGGCCATGATAAGGCAATTATTACCCACCTTGGTCATTCCCTTGGAAGCCGTGCCACGGTTAACGGTGACACATTCACGGATGGTGGTATGGTCGCCGATAATGGCCACCGTATCCTCACCCTTGAATTTGAGGTCCTGAGGGATGCCGGAAATTACAGCTCCGGGGAAGATGTTGCAGTATTTGCCGATACGGGCACCTTCCATGATGGTGACATTGCTGCCGATATGTGTGCCTTCACCGATCTCGACATTCTG
Organism: Muribaculaceae bacterium; assembly: GCA_048222005.1. Classification (GTDB taxonomy): domain Bacteria; phylum Bacteroidota; class Bacteroidia; order Bacteroidales; family Muribaculaceae; genus UBA7173. The sequence continues at coordinate 26,373 of DBFWRP010000217.1, forward strand.
GTCGATAGTCACAAACGGCTCGATCACCACACTGGGATGAATCTTTGCGGCCGGATGTATATATGCAAAAGGTTGTTTCATTCTTTATGTGTTACTTGTTCTTTACAATCTGAGCCATGAATTCGCACTCACACACAATCTTGTCGCCTACGAAAGCCACGCCTTTCATCAGCGCGCAGCCACGACGCAGCGGTGTAAGGAACGACACGTGGAACAACAGCGTATCGCCGGGAACCACTTTCTGGCGGAACTTCACGTTGTCTATCTTCATGAAGTAGGTGGAGTAGCGTTCCGGATCCTCAACAGTGCCGAGAACGAGCAGGCCGCCGGTCTGTGCCATGGCTTCGACAAGCAGCACGCCCGGCATCACGGGTTCCTGAGGGAAATGACCCTGGAAGAACGGCTCGTTGACTGTCACATTTTTTACACCGACAATGTAGGTTTCGCTCTTGTCAATGATTTTGTCGACAAGAAGCATGGGATAGCGGTGAGGGAGATGCTCACGAATGCAGTTGATATCCATAAGAGGTGCCACCGAAGGATTGTAGCTCGGAGCCTGCAATTCCTGTCGCTGAATCTCTTTGCGTATCTGTTTGGCGAAGGTGGTATTGATTTTGTGACCGGGACGGCACGCGATGATGCGCCCCTTCAGCGGACGGCCAATCAAGGCTACATCACCTACGACGTCAAGCAGTTTGTGACGGGCAGGTTCATTCTCGAACACCAGCGGACGATTGTTGATGTAACCGAAATCGCTGACTTCCTTATGTGCCACACCGATAAGATCGGCGATGTGGTCAAGCTGTTCCTGCGGGAGCTTGCGGTCGTAAATCACGATGGCGTTGTCAAGGTCGCCACCCTTGATGAGGTTAGCATTAAGCAGCGCCTCCACTTCGCGGACAAACACGAATGTGCGGCTTGAAGCGATGTTGCGGTTGAAATCGGCAACGTTCTCCAGACGTGCGTACTGGTTTGTCAGCACTGGAGAATCGTATGAAATCATAACGTCAACAGAGAAATCGTTGTCGGGTAGCACTGTAAGGTGAGCGCCCGATTCGGGATCACGCACCTCTATCTTGTGCTTTACAACGTAATAGTTTTTGTCGATACTCTGATCAACGAGTCCTACACGCTCTATCTCCTCGACAAATATTTTTGCACTACCATCCAGGATAGGCACTTCAGGAGCGTTGAGTTTTATCAGGCAGTTGTCAACGCCGGCAGCATAGAGAGCTGCAAGAGCGTGCTCGATGGTAGAAACCCTTACGTCGCCTTTTGAAATAACAGTACCGCGACCGGTTTCGATAACATTCTCAGCAAGAGCGTCAATCACCGGTTCGCCGGGAAGATCGATACGCTGAAATTTATATCCGTGGTTCTCGGGTGCAGGATAGAATGTAGCTTCTATCTCAAGGCCGGTATGAAGCCCTTTCCCTTTGACGGTGAATTCACCGCCGAGTGTCTGTTGCATCATGGGAGGTGTGGTATATTGTGGATTGGTTTATAATTATCTTGATTGACGTTGTTATCTGTATTAACACCCTGGCATACTATTAATTGAGCCGGGCTGTCAGCTGAGCAACCTCTTTTTCGAGCGCTTTCAGGCGCTCATAGAGCGATGGAAGATTCTTTTCCAGAACCACCTGCTTTGCATATTGGTGGACATCGATAGCCGGAGATCCAAGCAGCCGGCTGCCCGGCTTGACATTGCCTGAGATGCCGGCCTGAGCGCCGATCTGGGCATAGTCACCGACTTCAATGTGCCCCTTGAATCCCACCTGGCCACCAACCATGCAGCTTTTGCCTATTTTAGTAGAACCTGCAATGCCCACCTGAGCAGCCATGACAGTGTTCTCACCTATCACACAATTATGTGCCACCTGAATGAGATTATCAAGTTTGGTGCCTTTGTTCACCACGGTGCTGCCCATTGTAGCGCGGTCGATTGTTGTGTTAGCGCCGATCTCGACATCATCACACAGAACAACATTGCCCATTTGAGGAATCTTGTTGTAATGACCGTCGACAGGTGCGAATCCAAAACCGTCAGCACCGATCACAACTCCGGAATGCAGGATGCAGTTGTTGCCTACATGACAATGGTGATAGACTTTGACTCCGGAATATAGAATGGTGTTTTCTCCGACGATGGCATTTTCGCCAACATAACATTGGGGATATATTTTAGCGCCGGCACCGATCTTCGCTCCTTTTGCGATATATGCGAAAGCCCCTATGTATGCGTCTGCAGGAATCTCTACTCCTTCAGCTATGAAACAGGGCTGCTCTACTCCTGTAGGATTCGGCTGCATCACCTTTGACGCCATATCCATGAGGCGGGCCACAGTGGCATAAGGGTCGGCCACACGTATCAGCGTACAATTCACCGGATGTTCCGCAACGAAGTCACTGCTGACGAGAACGGCCGACGACTTTGTGGTGTAGATGTAGTGGGTGTATTTAGGATTTGCAAGAAACGAAATCGCTCCGGGCTTGCCTTCTTCTATTTTTGCAAATGTGGAGATGACTGCATTGCCGTCGCCCTCAATAACTCCATCTGCAATTTCTGCTATTTGCGATGCTGTGAACTGCATTAACTTTCTAAGGTTTAAATAAACGCGCGGTATGTCAATATGAACGCGCTTGCTGTTTATTTTAAGCGCACACTGCAAAAAACTACATAATGCACTTATTTTCATGCAAATTTCGCAAAAAAAATTGACATACGCCCTATATTAATCAAGTTTTGTGCCGTTATGCTTGCAATTTTAGGCGCAATCATAGGAGTGCGAGCTCTTCATCTCTCTGAGAAACAGCAAAGCTGCCGAGGCGCATAAGCGCTACGGCAGCTTTGTTGTGTGATAAAGAACTTGGAGTCCGATCAGGCGTTCTTCACTTTGTCAACCACAGCCTTGAATGCGGCGGGGTTGTTCAGAGCGAGATCGGCAAGAACTTTGCGGTTGATTTCGATACCTGATTTGTGAATCAGACCCATCAGCTTGGAATAAGACAGATCCTCCATGCGGGCGGCAGCGTTGATACGCTGAATCCACAGGGCGCGGAAGTTACGTTTCTTATCCTTGCGATCGCGGTAAGCGTATGTAAGACCTTTTTCCCATGTGTTTTTGGCAACGGTCCATACGTTACGACGGCAACCGAAGTAACCGCGGGTAAGTTTCAGGATTTTCTTTCTGCGAGCACGTGATGCAACGTGGTTTACTGATCTTGGCATTTTTTGTTCTTTTTTTGATTGTGAGCGGTGCTGTCAATTATATTCCGGCACTCTTCATGCTACACATTCGGTTAATGAAATTTGTTGAACTTAAAACCGGACTGCACAACCATAGCCTTAGCTGGCTTGAATTGCGCACCTTCCGTCGGGGTTGCTTAACGCATGCCCAGCAGAGCTTTTACGCTTGCATTGTCCACACGGT
>DBFWRP010000218.1:0-1301 GCA_048222005.1 Muribaculaceae bacterium
TAACACATTTGGGTAGATGCATAACCGGATGCCGCGGAAAGAATGACGCGGCGGGGGAGGGGATGGCGACGATTTTTTGCGGAGGGTTTCCAAAATGCTTTAAAAAAGTTGGAAAAAGTCGGGATTTTATGCTTACATTTGCGAGGCAGAGCTATCTGCCCCGCATTGCTGTGTGCTCCCTTCGGCGGATTTTTACGGCAACCAAGAAAAACATAAACAAACCGATTAAAAAATTACAGTAAAATGACCATCAAGCGCCCGAAACTCTGGCTTTACGCCAAGGACTATATGCTGATTATATTAGGCATCATGATTTATGGTCTGGGGTTCTGCTCGTTCATCGCCACGGCACCCGACAAGGTGGTGATCGGCGGTATGGCTGGTCTGAGCCAGGTGGTCGACATGGTGACATGGGGCTGTTTCGGCTTTCATGTGCCTTATTCGGTGACTATATTCACTGTTAACATCCTGATGCTCATCATGGCCTACAAGATAGTGGGACGCACATTTGTGGTGCGCACACTGTTCGGTGTGCTTGTAATCACAACGGTGTTTGCCGTGTTCCAGCCGATGTTCACCAAGCCGCCGGTGGAGGGCCAGACGTTCATGGACGTGCTTATCGGGGCGGTGCTCTGCGGTTTCGGCATCGGGCTGGTGTTCATTCATAACGGTTCGACCGGCGGCACGGATATCGTGGCGGCGGTGGCGTCGAAAAAGAGCAACGTGTCGGTGGGGCGTGCAATGATGTATTTCGACCTCACTATTATCGGCTCGTCGGTGCTGCTGAAATTCTGGCTTCAGCCGGATTTCGATTTCGAAGCCGGTGTACCGGCTCTGGTGTATGGCCTTATCACTCTGTTTGTGATTCCGTTCATGGCCGACATGATGATCAACACCAACCGCATGGCAGTGCAGTTCACCATCTTCTCCCCCTATTGGCAGGAGATTGCCACGGCCATCAACAATGAGGCACAGCGCGGATGCACGGTGCTCAACGGCATGGGCTGGTACTCCAAAAAAGAGGTGAAAGTGCTGCTGGTGATGTGCCGCAAAATCGAATCGGTGACAATTTTCCGTATAATCAAGTCGGTCGACAAGGATGCGTTCATCACGCAGGCAGCTGTGAACGGTGTGTATGGCAAGGGTTTCGATGAACTGAAACTGAAGATGGGCAAACCGCGCCATTCTGCTGCCAACGGCAAAGGCGGCGAGCACCCCACGGATCTCCCTGCGCGCCCTGAGCCTACATCGAAGATTGTGTGAGGTGAAGAGGCTAAGATAGATTTTAATAAGCTTTTATA
>DBFWRP010000219.1:0-22809 GCA_048222005.1 Muribaculaceae bacterium
TCCCAAAAGCAGGGAAAAGAAAAGTTTTGCTTTCATAATTGATTTAACGTCGTATGTTTAAAGCGTTATTGTTTGATATTATTTTTTGTAATTCAAAAATTTCTCGGACAATCATACTGCCGAATCAGTCGACAGACACCATCCTGTGATGCACCGTGGCCGGAAGAACGCCGGTGCTCATCATCAGCTTCTGGCCTCGGAACGATGTGACGAAGGCATAGAAACCGTTGGCCAAAGAACCCGAAGCCCCGGTGTTCACCATGTAAACGGAGCGATAGAGCGGATAGCTGCCATCAAAAATATATGCCTGATAAGGCTTATAGGCCACAAGCGAGTTGTTTCGGTTGATTCCAAGCACTTTCACCTCATCCGTGAAAGACGTGGCGGTTGTATCGTCAACCTCGAGAGTCTTGACACGCTGCTCTGCTGTCATGTCGGTTGTCTTAAGGTCGGAGGAAATCCAGCTCACGCCCACCAGACCGATAGCATTGCGGCGATTCTTAACAGCATCGAACACAGCATGCATCGAGTTGGCCGCATATACATTTGAGGCGTAAGGCTCGCCATGCAGTACACTGTCGGCTACATATTTCACAACCGACGAGCCATTGTGGTCAAAAATCACCTGAATTTTGCCGAGACCGGATGGATACACGCTGTTCCACTCAGTAAGCTTGCCGGTAAGAATCTCCCGAAGGTCGTTAACAGAAAGGTTCTCCACCGGATTCTCCGGATTGACAATCACTGCCACTGCATCAACTGCAATTTTCTTCGTTTTTGCGAAATGCTTTTTGTCACGCAGAAACTTTATCTGCTCATCAGACAGCTCATGCCCGAGGACAGCCACGCGGGCGCTTCCGAAAAGCAATGAATCCACACACGATTTTTCATCCATGTAGCGCGACAGGATGGATGCATTAGGATAAATGTATTCAAACACTTCGATCTCCTGCTGCATGACATTCTCAAAGGACGCATCACACGCCACGACACATGTGCCCGACGTCGACGAATTTCCCTTGGGAGCTTCCCTCTTGCCTGTGCCGTGACAACCGGCAGCAAGCATGGCAAGCATTGTCAGTGCCAAGAATCCTGATTTTCTCATAATCGTTATAATCGATAAATTGCCTTTGAAACAGACGCAGGCCAAGACCCATGCCCCGTTTCAAAAGCAAAGATAGTCAATGTTAAATTAACATTTTACATTTTAGTGTGAAATTTGCAGGAAGCAACTACTAAAAATTGTCAAACTGCAAACATCCCACCGTATCATCAAGGCATATGCCGGTACGTAATTCTTCTATAACGAAGAATCAATGCCCCAGAACTGGCGTATGCCTCGCCAGATGCCGTAGAGGATGAACATGATTCCGCCGATCCAGCGAAGCCAGGTCAACACCGGGGTGTTCCACTGGAAATAGTTGATCAGCATCAACACTCCCATACCTACGTAAACAATAATCATGATGATCCCGAAAACCACTCTCATTGTAGAAGGAACCATGCTCGGCCGGTCCTCATTGTTGTCACGTGTCATTATCGTAATGTTTAAAATTTATTGTTCGGTTTACTGACATGCTGTGCTTTCAGTGAGCACAACAACGCCACTTTGAATTTTAACACTTTGATACAGCCTAAAGTTTTCTGCGCGCGGCATAATTCACATCCCTCTCCCCTTCCGGTCAACGCTGCCATGCCATATCATCGCGCAAGATTCAGATTCAAGGACAATCCGTAGGATGAATTGGTTGTGGGATATGCCGAGGTGCTCACCAGAGGTGTATTCACCTGATGGTCGAAATAAGCAGCCAGCGTCAGACGACGGCTAAGGATATAACTTGCATTGAAGTTGATGGTGAATGTGCGGGTTCCGGACGTCGGCTGAGTGTAGTTCGATTCTATGCGCCGGATGAGCGCCTGGGTGTTCTGCAGCGACAGGTCGGCATTTATCGTCAGGTCGTTGCTGACACCTTTCTGCGAACCGCGCATTTTCAGAATTGTGTTGAAGCCCACAATCTTGTATCCGAGGCCGACGGTGAGTCCGCGGGTGGTGGCCTCCACCATCTGACCGGCCGAGGTGTTGAGGGTCAGCGTACGCTGGTCGCGCCATTCGGCATTCACCTGCAGGTCGTTGCGCAGCGTGGCATTGAAGCCGATGAGCGGTGCGAAACGCTCGGTTATGGACACCGAGGATATATTGTAGGGCGACGAAGGGATCGGAGCACCGGTAAGCTCGTCAAGGGTGAAGCCTATGTTGTCGCCTGCACTCAGCCAGTTTAGGTACGACGAATAGCTGCCAACCGAGTATGTGCACTGATATGCGTGGCTAAGCGTAAACGATTTGAGATACTTTCGCATGTTGCCAAGGTTTATCAGCCCATCGTAGGTGACACGCCAGTTAGGCAGCACGTGGGCGAACGACGGGAACGGATCCAGATACTGTTTAGTGGGGTTCGAACCCGTGTATGCCGCAATGAAAGCCGGAATCAACACATCCGACGATGTTTCCGACACACTGCCCACCTGCGGGTCGAAAGGCATGCCGGCATGGGGATTGTCGCGCATGAAGCCTGTGGACGGATAGCTGGTGCCGGTGTATCTGTCCTGCACGCGTCCCGCTATCACAGGGATATAGTCAATGAAATTCTGGAACGCCTGACTATAGTAACCGTCATCTGCGCTGGACGATCCGAGAGCGGTTTTAAGTGCGACATGCGTCTTGGTATAGGAGCCTGACAGACTTACGGGCATGTCGGCATACATGAACTGCACCTGGCTTGTGCGGTTGTCGGTGCGGTTGGAGGTAAGCTGGATTTTCAGGCCCTTCACCGGTTCAAGCTGAAGCTCGAGGTTCAGTTCGTTGCCTACGGACCACATCGCAGGCGAGGTCTGACCATCGTCGCAGATAAGCCATCCGCGTTCCTTAGCTTTGTAGATATAATCCTCACCTGTAAAACCGAATGCAAAATCCAGACCGGGCGACATAGGGCCGTAATGTGTGCTCTGACCGAACACATCTCCGATCTCATTGCGGAACAGCGGCAGAGAGAGAGTTTTTGTACGCTTCCACCGCACGGCCGCAGACCGCGGACTCATGGCCAGCCGGAGCGAATACTCCCCTATCTGACGCCAAATCGACTTGTCATCCTTGAGGATTTCCTCGATAGTGAATTTCACATCCTTGTCGCTCCGTGTAAGAATCTCGATGCTGTTGGCGTCAACTACACGGTGCTTCATCACGAATGGCTTGCCGTCGGGCAGCTTGGCGGTCACTTTCACTTTGCGTGTACGCAGATTGTGTTTGATCACGAAGGTGGTGTCAGGATTCAGTTTGAACGTGCGTTCAAACCGTTTTGGCTTCTTCTCAGGAGTGTTGCGCCGCGTGTTGCTGAAGCGCTTGTTCACATCCTTCACAAACGGGATCTTATTGTAGAGGCTTTCGAAGTTGATGCGTCCGTCAACGTTGAACGACGACTGATTGGCGATGGTGTTGCCCATCGACACGCCATCCACCTCAGCTCCGCGATCCCAACGGTAGGTTGCGTTGTACGATGCCGACGCCGTGAGGAAATCGAGCACAGGAATGCGGTTGAACGGCGCACGGTAGGTGGCCACGAAATTCTGGTTATAACTCCACGGCGTACCGAGCGACAGGATGGACTGCCAAACTGTGTCCTTCCATTCTTTGTAGCGGTCGGGGAACAGCTTTCGGTTCACAGCACCGACAGTCTCCTCGATGCGGGCCGACGTATTGGAGGTGAACGAGAGGTTAAGCGATTTGGTGAGATTCCATGTAACCTGCAGCTGACGGTCCCAAAGGAAGTTCTTGCTGACAGAGACAGGAAGCTGGAACATGACGTCGGTCTCCGAACGTGTCTGCTGCTCGTAATAATATCGGCTCATGTTGGTGAGGAACGAGATATTGTTGGGCAGATAGTTCAGTTCCCATTCGCGCAGGAAACGCAGGTTCTTGTTCTTCGATTTTATGCCGCCGAAGGGCTTGAGGCCTTTGAACATCGGCGAATAGTTGTAGGCAAGCGAGCCGCGGTAATCGTTGGTATATTCGTACTCTGTCGTGGGGTTCACGCGCGTCTGCTTGTTGAACGAGAAGTTGAATGTGAAGTTCGAGGGGTCCCACGGCATGGGACGCTTGCTCGTCACATCGAACTTCAGGCCGGAAATGGAGAAACTCTTGACCGTGTTCTGCTCCACGGCATAAGCGTTGATTGAATCACGCTCATGCTTGTCGGCCGCTTCGTCAAGGGCATCCTTGAGCAATACGTCCTGGTCGAGAGGATTGTATTTAGGAGTGGTCTTCTCCTTGGAATATGAATAGTAGATTGGCGCGCGGAGCTTGACCTTTTCAGGAAGGAAACGCCCCAGGTCGGCCTGCACGGCAAAGTTATATTGGTGATAGTCGTCCATCCGCCGCGCATTGAGGCCCTGGTCCACGTTACCGAAGCCAGAGGTCTCTATGTGTGTGCCGAAATTGAATGTGGCCACATCGGAAAGCCCAAGGTTCACGTTGGCCTTGGCTGCCCATCCCCCTTCTTCATCAAAGTCGGTTACCTTCAGCTCGTTCACCCATACGATACCGTCCTTGACCACATTCGAGTTGTTGCGCACACCCACGAGCATCACACGAATGTCGCTCAACGACGGGTTGCCCATCACAGCCATGCGGTTGCGTTCATTGTCCGGGTCACGGGCGGTGTAGAGTGTGGCATAACCCACGTTGCTCCCCTCCTGCGCCTTGGCCTTGTTTCGTTCTTTTTTAAGGTTGACAAGGTTCTGCAGTTTCAGGTCCATGAAGTTCTCGATGGGCCACACCTTGTCGCGGTCCGTTTCAAGCCAGTTATTGTAACGGCCATGAGGTGTCAGCACAAGAGGAATCTCATACTCATAGAAATTGCTCTTGACGTCCGTACCGATACGGATAAACATCGAGAGCTCGCCGGAACGCAGATTGGTCACATCGTCAATAAGCCGCTCGGCATGCGCCCACATCTGCAGGCGTTTGTAATTGCGCAGGTCATGCTGGGTGTCGCGATATACGCCACGCCCGTCGCCGGCCTGCAGGCCGGTCACCTTCATCGACATGGACTGCTCGTTGAGCTGGGTTATCTGCGACTGACCCGGATCAACAATACGGGTGACACCGGGGGGTAGCACATAGTTCACCGGCTCGCGGTCGGCATTTTCCTCGATGTTCACCACCGAAACATCCAGATCGCCTTCGGCAGGAAGGTCACCACGGGTGTTGAGGTTGAAATCGTAAGTACGCCATTCGCCGCGCACAAGTTCCAGTGTGGCGAAACGCAAATGAGTCACCTGCTTGAAACCAGTAAGAAACATGCGGGCAAAGCGTATGGTGGAGAAATCATTGATAGATCCCACGATTTTTTCATATGCGCTCAGGGGAATTTTAAACTGATACCACTCGGTCTGCTGTTCCTGGCCGTCACGGGTCAGAACCACCGACGTCTGCTTGTCGGTGATGAAATTCTTCCCGACAACGAGGTCCTCCGGACGGATGGATACCTTGTACTGGAAGTAGCGCTCGTACTCGTTGAGAGTATTGTCCTGATTGATATCCTCCACATCCGGCACGCTGCGCGCACTCTGGTACAGCGGGTCGGCAGCCTCCTCGGGCGACAGCGAGTTGCCTTCCACCCCATTGTAACGCTTATAGCGCTGGAGGATGTCGAGGCGCATGTCGTCATAGTCGTATCCGCGGAAGAAGTGGTAATTGTCCCCGGCGGGATCGTTGAACGGCGAGAATATGTCGGCCTGCATGCGCTCAATGGCAGCTGCCGACAGTTTTGTACGCAGTTTGTCGAGATAAGAGCGGTAACTGTCGAATGTGAACTCCATTTCATTAGGCAGGCCGTCCAGACCGACATCCTGCACTGCACGTGAGCCGGAATTATTGTCGAACGAATATGTCAGTGAATTCTGCGAGGAGACACGTCCCCACACGGTGTTCTGAAGGAACTGGTCGTTCCCGTCGTAGGGAATGCCGTTTTCATAGGACTTCAGACCATCTTTGAGAATATCCTCTGAAATCTCACCGAAATTCAGGTAGAGGTCACCGCCATCATAGTTGGGATTTTCCGGATCGAGGAACGGATTGAGCAGCCAGAACTGCACATACTCAATGTTCGACTGTTCGAAGTTCGTATTGTCCATACGGCGCATGATGCCACCCCACCTGCGCTCGGGATTGAGCAGGTTGCCGTTTTCGTCGATATTGTCGGCATCCAGGTTATAGGGGCCGCGTTCTGTGGGATAGAACGAGAGGTTGAGCGTCTGGATCACGTTTGATTCGCCGTAGGTCAGTTCGCGTCCGGGGAATATCTCCTGCGACGTTACCTCGCGAACGTAGGGATTCGACTGCTGTTTGAAATCATTCTTGATATACCCCGGAGCAAGCGATGAATTGCGCTCTGTGAACATGCGGTCAATGTAATACCAGTTGAGCAACGCGCGGTTCTTGCCGTAATCCACGTTGTTGCTCAATGCCGCCTCGGGAAACAGTGCGTTTTTACCGCTGTCGTAAGGAGTGGACGCAAGGAACCATGAATAGGGTGAACGCAGGTCGATACCGGTCTGTGATGTCTCGAAATCGTCCACATACGAGCTGCCCTTCGACGAACCGGCTTTTTGTTTATGCGGGACCAGACGGGCATACTCTGCCGTAAGGTTGAGGGTTGACGGCGCTGTGGCGTTGACGGTAGGTATCTTGTTCAACAGATTGGTAAGCCACATGAACTTGGTGTTGTACGACAGATTGAACCCGAAAATCGAGTTGTTGATAATCTCGTCGCCGATGTTCACCTTCTCGGTGAGTGCTTTTTCCGAGAAATGCATGATGGTGGCTCCGATATTGAAGTTCTTGTTGATGGCATACTGGAGGTCAAGGCCGAGCAACGTTTTCCTCTGCATCGAGAAAAGACTCTGGTTCTCCAGAGTCACACTGATGCTCTGCCCGGAATCGATGATGCTCTGGTTGGTTATCGTCACGATACCCATGGCATAATCGACTGTATAGTCAGAATTCTCCACAAGCTGCACACCTCCGGCCATAACAACTACAGATCCGCGCGGAACGTTCATGGCGTTCAGGCGTATCTGTGATCCGGATGATGCCTGATAGGAACCGGACAGGATGAACTTGTTCTTGTCGGAGAACTGACGGGCCACCACCTGCGTGGAGTCGTACAGTTCCTTGTACACATAATTCTGTGCAATGGCAGGATTGTTGATTTTCTTCTCAAGATAGGAGCCGAACGGCTCTGCGACAGGAAAGATAATTTTGCCTGTGGATGCAATTACTGTGTATCCCTCTATAAAATCAAAAAATCCGTCGGGGTTGCTCTGCTCGTTCGAGTCTATGCGGTCGAGACCAAGCACCTGCAACAAGCTGAGATTATTAAGTCCCGGGGCAGGCAGATAGTTGATCTGTGTTCCGGTGGTATCGCTCAGATACTTGATATTTAGCCGGAAATTCTGCTTCTGCACCTGATACGCGCCAAGCGAATAGACGTTTTTCATCATCAGGCGCCACATCGGCATCTTGGGGTCGGTTGTGGTGCTTTTGAGCATCTTCACATAAAGCGACTGTGATGTTGAGGTGATGTCGCTCGAGAACTCACCCACCTGGTACACCTGACCATTGTAAGTGTACTGGAAGGCAACACCGAGAACCTCATCAGCATTGAGCTGCGATTTAATGGAGATATAGCCAAGTGTCGAATTGAGCGTGTACTCATTGCTGTTGAGCAGACGGGCACTCTCGATTTTTTCATAATCGCGGCCACCCTCGATGCCATAGGCAGCCAAAGGAGACAAAGCCTGTGTGACTGTGTTGATGTTACGGGCGTCGGGATACTGCTCCTTTATGGTGCTGAGAAGGTTGTTCGAATTGTTGGTCGGTACGGGTACGGCTGCCAACGGAATCCAGTAGTTGTTGGCCAGATTCTTGTTTTCACCGAGGTCGGTGAACGCCACGACGTTGCGGGCCTGTTCATATCGACCGCTCTTATTGGTCACCCACACCTCAACACGAGTGATATTGATGCCGGACGATACGAACGGCAGTTTAGATGCGAACTGGTCGTAGTTCTCATAAAAATATTGCGACAGGAAGAAGTGGCGGTTTTGGTCATATTGGTCCACATTCACCGAAAACTCAGTGGCCTGAGCCCCACCCTTGGTGTTGACCGACTTTGACTCCGAATTCTGCTGCGACACCAGTCCGGTGACCGTAAGTTTGCCGAACTGCAGCTGTGTTTTAACACCGAACAACGCCGTAGAACCGCGTATGAGCGACGATCCTGTCGTCATCGACACATTACCGGCCTCGATGCTCTTGACAATGTCGTCCTCTTTCCCTTCATAACCAAGCTTGATGTTTTTTGAATCGAATTCGAAAGTCGCGTCGGTGTTATAGGTCATGTCGAACTTCAGGCGGTCGCCCACCGAAGCTCCGATATTGGCCTGAATTTTCTGTTCGAAATCAAAAAAAGTTTTTCTGCGTGAATCAAGCGCAAGCGACGGGTTGTCGGTCTTGTTCGACTTCATACCCATCCTTATCTGCACAGAACCTTGAGTTTTCAACGACACGCCGCCTGGACCAAAGATTTTCTCCAGCGGGCCGTAGGCAAAATTCATGTCGAAAATATTGAAAGGCTCCTTCTGCTTGTTGTCTTTAAGCTCCTGATTCTTTTCCTGATAATATTCCTGAAGCGACTTGCGAAGCTGCCAGTTGTCGTACTGTTTTTTTGAAAGCATGAACGGCGTTGTAATCTCCGTATCACCCAATTTTGTGCGTATCACATAAAAACCGGTGACAGGGTCGAACTCCGCTACTGTCGTGATGTTCGACGGGGTTGCAAGGTCGGCGGCAAACTGATCCTCCATCAGGTCCTCATAAGTGGCCGGCACTGTCTGCTGCACCGGGAAAGGCATCATTATGCTGTCGGCCTGATTTGCAGGCACAGGCACGCCGGGATACATTGGCGGAGGGGTAAGTGTTGACGGAGCCAGCGGTGTCGCGCCTCCCGAAATCTGGGCAATCGCATAGAATGAAGTCACTGTCAGCAGCGCAACGGCTCCCGACAACAGCATCAACTTTTTCCATATTCTATTATTGCGCAGCGTCTTAATCGGCATGTCTGTTGGTGCAACGCACAATGTCCATACTTACAGACGGCTTCTCCGGCATGTTTTCCCAAAGGGTCAAAGCATGGTAAGCGCTTTCTTTATCGCTTTCTCCACTTTCAGCGACGGATCGTCGGCAAAAAGCTTCGTAAGCACCTTCTGGCTCTGAGGCTTGGCAAAGCCAAGCATGGTCAGGGCCGCAAGAGCCTCATCGAAAGCCTCGGAAGCAGGCGTTTGCTCTAATACTAACGTATCGCCGGCCGGTTTTATTTTATCGCGCAAGTCAACAATTACGCGTTCTGCAGTTTTTGCACCCACACCCTTCACTGCTTTTAGACGTTTGACGTCTCCGGAAGTTATAACTACCTCCAACTCAGCAGGTGAGGCAGAGGACAGCAACATACGCGCCGTGTTGGCACCAACACCGCTCACCCCAATTAGCAGGCGAAACAACGCACGCTCACGCGCTGTGGCGAATCCGAAAAGCACATGCGCATCCTCGCGTATCACCTCATGCGCCAGCAGACGCACCTCTTTCTTGTTCTCAAGCTCGCTGAATGTGGTCAGAGAGATATTCATTTCATACCCTATGCCATGATTGTCCACAATCACGTAAGTGGGGGTAAGCTCAGCTATGCTGCCTGATATATATTCAATCATAATATGTCAACAATGGATTTGATTACACAATACACAAACGTGGAATCGTGAAGCACGGAGTATCAGTCCTCCGAATAGTGCCGCAGCACGCGACGATAAGAATTGAAAATCTTTGATTTGGAAACAAAACCTACATATTTTCCGTCGGTGTCGACCACAGGCAGATTCCAGGCACCGGTATCGTCGAAGGTCTTCATCACGTGGTCCATCGAGTCACCGATGCACAGCTTGGCCGGCGGCATGGCCATGAACCGGCTCACATACATGCGCTTATACAGGTCCGGACGGAACATGATGTTACGTATGTCGTCAAGAAGCACCACCCCTATCAGATGGCTGTCATCATCAAGCACGGGGAACAGATTTCGGCTCGACTTCGAGATTGTATCGACCATCTGCCGCAGATTCATATCGGCCTTTACCGACAGGAAATCGGTCTCGATAACCGAATTCATCTTCAGCAACGTCAGCACGGCCTTATCCTTGTGGTGGGTGAGCAGCTCGCCACGACGTGCGAGACGCATGGTGTAGATGGAATACGGCTCGAAAATCTTGATTGTCCCGTACGATATGGCTGAGACTATCAGCAGGGGGAGGAACAGCTCATAACCTCCGGTCATCTCGGCCGTGAGGAAGATGCCCATCAACGGCGCGTGCATTACCCCCGACATCACCCCGGCCATTCCCATCAGCGCGAAGTTCTTGACCGACAAATCAAGTCCGGGAAACAGGTTGTTGAGCAGATAAGCGAAAAAGAAACCTGCCATGCAGCCCACATAAAGCGACGGGGCAAACGTTCCGCCCACGCCGCCTGCACCGTTGGTTGCCGATGTGGCAAACCCCTTGAGCGCTATGATCATGCCGATATATACTATAATCAGCGTTACACTGCCACGGTCGCCATAGAAAATGGAACCGTCGACAATAGACGATGGATCACCGTTGAGCAGTGAGTTTATCGAACCGTAGCCCTCACCATAAAGCGGCGGGAACAGAAACACCAGCGATGCAAGAACAGCCCCACCGAAAAGAGTCTTTTTCCATTGCGACACGAGATGTTTCTTGAAAAACGACTCCATCATCATCATCACTTTGGTAAAATAGAGCGACACAAGGCCACAGAACAGGCCGAGCCCGACGAAAAAAGGAATACGTGCCGTCACAAAAGGCTCGCTCTGGACAAAGAAAAATTCCAGGTCATATCCTGTGAAGATGTAAGCTATCGAGGCGGCTGAAATCGAAGCCATCAGCAAGGGCATGACTGTGACTGTGGTAAGGTCGAGCATGAGCACCTCAAGAGTGAACAGCATCCCCGCGATAGGCGCCTTGAAGATACCGGCGATACCCGCTGCAGCTCCGCAGCCCACCAGAATCATAAGCACCCTCGGCGACAGCCTGAACGCCTGCCCGAGATTCGAGCCTATGGCAGCTCCGGTATATACAATCGGGCCCTCCGCCCCCACTGATCCACCGAAACCGATGGTTATCGACGATGCCACAACAGAAGTGTACATGTTGTGAGGCTTCAGGCGGCTCTTGTTCTGAGAAATGGAATAAAGCACTCGGGTGACACCATGCGAAATGTTGTCGCGCACGACATAGCGCACATACCAGCAAGCAAGCAAAATGCCGATTACCGGGTAGATGATATACAGATAATTCCCCTGATCCTCATTTATGTCGGCCGTAAGTGTGCCTGAAATCAGATGTATCAACCACTTGAGCACCATGGCTGCCAATCCGGCCAAAATCCCGACTATGAGCGACAGGATTATGACAAGCGATTTCTCCTTTATGTGATGCTGACGCCAGATCAGGAATTTCAGCCATGCGGAATGCGCACGCTGAGCTGTTGGACGGTTCAGTATATTATAATGCATAGGCTTTTGTTTGTTAGAGACCCTTTCCACTGATTACTGTGGTAACAGTATATGCAAGAATTTTTAGATCGGTGGTTATTGAAACGTTTTCAAGATAAATCAAATCATACTGCATGCGCTCAATCATCTCATCCACATTGCCGGCATATCCGTATTTCACCATTCCAAGCGATGTTATGCCCGGGCGCACCCTATGGACCAGCGTATAGTAAGGCTGCCTGCGCAGAATCTGTTCTACATAAAAAGCACGTTCAGGGCGCGGCCCCACAAGCGACATGCTCCCGCCTATAACATTAAAGAATTGCGGCAGCTCATCAAGCCGGTATTTCCGCAGGAAACGGCCTATAGCCGTTATACGGCTATCATTCGGCACTGCCAGCGCAGGCCCCGAGGGTTCGGCATCCACAACCATACTGCGGAACTTGTATATGCGGAACGGCCTTCCGTTAAGCCCTATGCGCTCCTGGCTGAAAATGACCGGGCCCTTCGACTCGCACTTTATTATAACCGACAGCACAATCATCAACGGAAGGCACAATACCAATGCTATAAATGCCACGACAACATCGAATGCACGTTTGATATTAACGGTCCTGTCCGGTATGTTGGGTGTGGTGACATCAATCAGAGGTTCGGCCGCCACACGTTTAAGCTGCGGTTTTGCCGTAACGAAATCCTGGGTAGACAGCGACAGATAAACCGGTATGCGCAACGGCAGGAAGCGGTTGATAAGTGTCAGCGTCTCCCGCGAATCGCGGCTCCGTGTAGCAAGCACAATGGCACGGACATCGTTGTCCGCACAGAACGTTTCAACTTCGTCCAGCCTCACGACAGGAATCTCGGCATTCTTCACATATGATGCATCAGTATCCGCGAACCCAACCACATTGAAGGCATGACTCGCAACGTTGACCGGCATGCGCAACCGTGCAATCAGGATGCGGGCGCGCGACCGGTTGCCTACAATCAATGCATTGAAACGCAACTCCCCGCGCTGAATCATTCGGGTGGTGCGCGTGGTGAGAATCACCCTCACAGCATAGACAACTGTGAACAAAATCGCCGCCAGCATAAGCAACAGCACATAATTGCTCAGCCTGTCAGGGATAGGATCGTTGACAATTGCAATAAAATATATTATGATGGCGCCGGCCGCAGCGGTTGTCAATGTCGTGACAAGCTCCTCGACACGCGATTTCAGAAACGGCCGGTTGTAATATCCGCTTAGCCAATACAATACGAGCATCCCTATCGGAAACAACAACTGCCCGAGCAAAATAGTGGGTGAAAACAGAAAACTCTTCAGGCTCCCCCAGCCTGAATTTGCCTCCACAATATCTATAAAACGGAAAATATTGAAAAGAAACCACGCCAGAGCCGTCGACAAGAAATCGCCGACAACATACATGAGTCTTTGTCTGGTCTGGGTCAACATTCGTTCTGTCCCCTATTGAAATTCATGACACATCTGATTCGCGCACAAACGGCCCTGTGGCACATGACGCGCGCCACCTGCCGGTTCACCTGATTACGGTGACCTCTCCGGACCCGCTAAGTTTAATCACATTCGACGGAGCTGCGGCCACAGTCTCATCCCTGCGGTAATGCGCCACATAATCCACTGCATCAAGCAGTTCCGCCGGTATATCGGCAAAACTTGCAGCAGGCGCGCATCCACTGATGTTCACGGAGGTAGACACCACCGGACGTCCGAGTCGGCGACATAGTTCCGACGAATATTTCTCACGGGTCAGCCTGAACCCGGCACTTCCATCCGGGGCAAGCATCTCCGGTGCCAGTCCTGCAGGATGATCGAAAACAATTGTCAATGGCCTTACCGCCACATCAAGCAACTGCCATGCCACATCGGGAATGTTCGCAACCCAACGCTCAAGCATCGCCTCCGACGCCACAAGCGACAGCATCGCCTTGGAATCGGCACGCTGCTTCACTTCGAAAATCTTTCTTACCGCCGCACTGTCGGTAGCGTCGCACCCTATACCCCACACTGTGTCAGTAGGATAAATAATCGTGCCTCCGCGGCGCATCACTTCGACGGCACGGCGTATGTCCTCCGCAAACGGGATTGTTTCAATGCTCATAACGAACAAAGTTACACATTCCGTCAGAATTTCACAATAGGCCGCCGTTATCAAAAATTTATCTAACTTTGAACCATGAGGCTGCCTCAGGAATTATATAGGTAACCGCAAACGTCCAACTATACACCAACACTTATATGAGGGAAAACATGAACATCATCGAAGCCATTACACTCCGACAATCCCGGCGCACATATACGGACAAGCCTCTCGACACAGACAATGAGCATCTTATAAGCAGCCTGTGTCACAGGCTTTCTGCCAACGAGGCCGATTGTACCGCACTGGCAGGCGCGCAGTCACCTGAAATCAGGTTCATTGCCGACGTTGCGGCGGGCGAACGGCCGGGAACATACGGCGTGATCAAAGGCGCACGGAATTTCCTGCTAATGGCGTGCGGCCCGTCGGTAAGCGACAAAATCCTGGCCGGAATGCGCATGGAAAGCCTGGTGCTTGCCTGTACACAGCATGGCCTCGACACATGCTGGCTGGGCGGCACATTCGGCAAAACTTCATTTCAGGAAGCCTTCAGCCAGGCTGCCTCCCATACAAATCCCTCCGCCAAGGCAGACAACCGGCCTGACAATGTATCGATTGTAGTGCCGGTAGGCCATGGCGCAACCGAACACAGGTTCACCGAACGCATCATGCGCCGCATCTGTCAGGCCGACATGCGCAAGCCTTTCGCCCAACTGTTTGAAGGGATATCGGCTCCCGCACCTCAAATTATGGAAAGCCTGATTACTGGCGAGACTTCATTTTCGGAGGTGGCTTTCGATGATTCCGTATCGATTGCACTTGAATGCGTGCGTCGTGCCCCCTCATCCTCCAACTCTCAACCCTGGCGAGCCAAGGCCAACCGCGATATAAAAGGCCATCTGACGGGAGTCAGCTTCTCATGTGCCACATCCAATAGATTTTCGGCCATGGATATGGGCATCGCATATTGTCATTTTATCAAAGTGCTGCGCCTGTTCGGCACGAAATTCGATATGGTGGCAGAACACACCGCCGATCTGCCGGGATTGTTTTTCAAACTATGGCATTGACCGCTGCACCCCGCAACCTGTCCGGTGCGTTCAAACGCCGAACTGCGTCAGCTTCATTTGGTGGATTCGGCAAATTATGCTAATTTTGCATGTAAAACCGACGTTCTCATCAAAGTATGAAAAATTTAATCAAACGTTCACTCACCGGGCTGCTTTATGTTGCGGCCATTGTGGGTGCCGTTATGGCTGGCTCCTGGTGGATGTGGGGTCTGCTCATATTTTTCGCCGTTCTTGGCGTAAATGAATTCAACCGCATCACAAACAGTAACTTTGTATCAAATACAACGTCCTTACTCGATATAGCCGGAGCCTGCCTGCTCATCACGGCCGTGTCCCCCGGACTTGACAAGCTTTCTCCTGAAGCCGTCAACACCCAGCTCATTTGCGCCACGGGCTATTTCGTCTACCTCATCGCCCGTTTCATCGCCCAGCTGTATGTCCATGACGGCAATCCGCTGTCGCATCTTGCACATTCCATCCTCGGACAGGTCTATGTGGTATTGCCACTCGCCAGCCTCAGCATTCTCTATCTTATTGGTGGCAAGGAAATCACATTATGCATGTTCATACTGATATGGCTGAGCGACACAGGAGCGTTCTGCGTAGGCTCACTCTGCGGCAAGCATAAACTGTTTGAACGCATCTCCCCTAAAAAATCGTGGGAAGGCTTCTTCGGTGGTCTGCTGTTCTGCATAGCTGCAGGCGCTGCGTTCCACTATCTGTTCGGCATCCTCGACCTTTGGACATCAATGCTTTTCGGAGCCATAGTATGCGTGTTCGGCACCTGGGGCGACCTTGTTGAGTCGCTCATCAAGCGCTCCCTCGGCGTAAAGGACTCAGGCAACATTCTTCCAGGACATGGAGGCATACTCGACCGCATTGATTCGCTGCTGCTTGTTGTGCCCGCCACCATACTGTTCCTGTTGATTGTTTCGTAATGAACGGACAATCATAAGTCCACGCACCCCGAACTATACAGCTGAAAAAGACCAATTACATCACACAACCATAAACAACCACTAAAACATAATGCAACGCTACGATCTCCGCGGAGTATCAGCCGCCAAAGAAGATGTGCACAACGCCATAAAGAATGTGGACAAGGGTATATTTCCCCATGCATTCTGCAAAATCATCCCCGACATACTCGGTGGCGATCCAGAATGGTGCAACATAATGCATGCCGACGGAGCCGGCACCAAATCCTCGCTTGCCTATGCTTACTGGCGCGAGACCGGCGACCTGTCGGTATGGAAAGGCATCGCACAGGATGCGTTGATAATGAACGTTGACGACCTGCTGTGTGTAGGTGCCACCGACCGCATGCTCGTATCCTCAACAATCGGCCGCAACAAGCGTCTGGTTCCAGGCGAAGTCATAGCCGCCATCATCAACGGCACAGAGGAACTGCTTGAAACCATGCGCGGATATGGTGTGGAAATCTACGGAACAGGTGGCGAGACCGCCGACGTGGGCGACCTGGTGCGCACCATCATTGTAGACTCCACCGTCACCACACGCATGCGCCGAGACATGGTGATCGACAACGCCAACATCTCTGACGGCGACGTGATTGTGGGCCTCGCATCGTTCGGGCAGGCAACATATGAATCCGAATACAACGGCGGTATGGGCAGCAACGGCCTTACGTCGGCACGCCATGATGTGTTCTGCAAGCTTGTAGCCGAGCGCTATCCCGAAACTTTTGATGCCGCAATACCGGAAGATCTGGTCTACAGCGGCACCTGCAAACTGCTTGATGCCGTTGCCGGCACACCGCTAAACGCCGGAAAGCTCGTATTGTCGCCCACACGCACGTATGCTCCGGTTGTGCGCCGACTGCTTGAGGAGATGCATCCCGCCGTACACGGCATGGTGCATTGCACCGGAGGCGCACAGACAAAAATCATGCATTTCGTCAACGGCAAACATGTAGTAAAAGACAACCTCTTCCCCATCCCGCCCCTTTTCGAACTGATACAGAAGGAGAGCGGCACGGACTGGGCGGAAATGTACAAGGTGTTCAACATGGGTCACCGACTGGAAGTGTACACATCGGCGCAGCACGCACAGGAGGTAATCGACATAGCCCGTGCGTTCAATATCGACGCCCGCATCATCGGGCATGTGGAAAATGCCGATGCCAACCACCTCACCATAAAATCGCCTTACGGAGTCTTTGAATACTGAATCCGGCACCACACACAAGAGCCGGACCGCACATCGTTGTTCAGTTGAAACCACGCATGCCATATAATACAGCCATTCTGTGCCTGTTGCTGATTTTTACGGCGACATTCACGGCATGCACCGGTAAAAAGGCAAACGACGGGACCGACAGCGACTGCAAAACGCATCCGCTGCCCGACACACTGCGCGTGGCCACACTCTACAGCCCCACGTCATATTTCATCTACCGAGACGAGCCAATGGGCTACGACTATTCACTATTGCAGCAGTTTGCTGCCGACAAGGGGATGGCCGTCGACCTTCAGGTGGCACCCTCGCTGCAGAAAGGGATCGAGATGCTTGATTCAGGCATCGTGGACCTGCTGGCATATGAAATTCCGGTAACGGCCGAATTCAAGCAGAAAGTGCTTGCTTGCGGCCCTGAATATCTGACGCATCAGGTTCTTGTGCAGCCCCGCCGCAATCGCGATTCAACAATCACGAGCGAGACACAGCTGGTGGGAAAGGATATATACGTTCCAAAAAATTCAAAATACGAATTCCGACTGCGCAACCTGAACGAGGAACTTGGCGGTGGTATCAGAATCCACACCATTGAACGTGACACACTCATCACCGAGGATCTTATGGATATGGTCTCGGCCGGTGAGATTCCGCTCACGGTAGTGGATTCCGACATTGCGAAAATCAACAAGACCTACCACCGCGACCTCGACATTTCATTGCCACTCAGCTTCGACCAGCGCTCGGCTTGGGGAGTCAGAAATGACAACAGCTGGCTTGCCGACTCGATTGACGCCTGGTTCGCACAGGAGCAACCGAAATCCCGACGGGCCAACCTGCTTAAAAGATACTTCGAGCTAAGCAAGACCGATGGTTCCTCCGCCGTCTATACCCTGGACTTTAAAAATGGCGCCATATCATCGTATGACAACATTTTCAAAAAGTACGGCAATGCAGCAGGCATCGACTGGCGTCTGCTGGCAGCGCAGGCCTACCACGAAAGCCATTTCAACCCGGAACGCGTATCATGGGCCGGTGCACGCGGACTTATGCAAATCATGCCCCGTACCGCACAAGCCTACAGTCTGCCACTCGACATGATTGCCGACCCCGAAGCCAATGTCGAGGCTTCAACACGCATACTCAACGACCTTGACCGGTCGTTAAAAAAACGTGTCCCCGACAACAACGAACGCCTGAAATTTGTTATAGCTGCGTATAACGCCGGGCTTGGCCACATTTACGACGCGATAGCCCTTGCCGACAAATACGGGCGCAATCCGCAGGTGTGGCAAGGCAATGTGGAACAGACCCTGCTGCTGAAGGCCAATCCGGAATATTACAGCGACCCTGTGTGCAAGGCCGGATATCTGCGCGGCCGCGAAACGGTGGAATATGTGGCCAAGGTGATGGATTTCTATAACAAGGCACGTAAGCAGGTGCCCAGGTAGCCAAGCGTTCCTGACGCCGCCCCACATCTCACCCGCCTCCCCTTACAAACGCTTCAACTTAATTCAAAATAACACATATCTGAAATGAAAAAACGCTATCTTTCCGTGGCTGTAGTCACCGCATTGGCAGGTTCAATGCTCTTCTCCTCCTGCATCGGCAATTTTGCTTTGACAAAGAAACTTCTCGGCTGGAACAACCAGATCGGCAACAAGTTTATAAACGAACTTGTGTTCTTCGCATTCTGGATTATCCCCGTCTATGAGGTCACTGCCCTGGCCGATGTGCTTGTACTCAACTCTATCGAATTCTGGAGCGGCTCAAACCCCATCGCACAAGGCAAAAGCTATATAGACGGTAAAGACGGACGCTATCTGGTTGAATGCGACGGAAAAGGATATACCATCACCTCCGAAAACGACGGTTCTGTGGTGCGTCTTGATTTCGACGAAACCGACCGCAGCTGGAGCGTGACTGCCAATGAAGGCGAAACCTACAAGCTCATGACTTTCATCGACGACAATCATGTGAAAATGCCCACTCCCTCCGGCGACTATCAGGTGGTGGAACTTTCTCAAAGCGGCCTGATGGCCTACCGCGCCACAGTTGCAGAAGCCATGTGGGCCCGTAACTGAATTAAAGTTAAACTCCCGAAATAAACGGGAATACCGTATCGGACAGCCGGAACAAACATGTTCCGGCTGTTGTTTTATCGACACCGATTATTGCCATAAGCATCAATTACCTAACCGCGCTCCTTAATACAACGCATACTATATAGCCGATGTCAGGACTTCAAATGCACATTAACACGAATCGGAGCCTGACAATGTAAATTTGATGCCGATTTGTTTGGGCTTTAAGCCAAAATACAATATCTTTGTAAAAACTATACAGCAGCACGAACAACCTTTGCCGGTCCGCAACAGCTTTTACAGCCTGAGCACCTCAAATGACGTGACTGTTAACACAAAAGAATAATCCAACAACATAAAAATACCACAAATCAACACTCTATGGACAATCAGGAATTGCTTAAAAGTGTAAAAGAAAAAGCCACCATGTGGCTGAGTGACCAATACGATGAAACCACACGCGCCGAAGTGAAGCAGATGCTTGAGGCTGAAGACCCCACACAACTCATCGAAAGCTTCTACAAAGATCTTGAATTCGGCACAGGCGGTCTGCGCGGCATCATGGGCGCAGGCACCAACCGCATGAACATCTACACCGTGGGCGCGGCCACACAAGGCCTTGCCAACTACCTCAAGGAAGCGTTCCCCGACATGCCACAAATTTCAGTGGCCGTCGGACACGACGTGCGTAACAATTCACGCAAATTCGCTGAAATCGTAGCCAACATCTTCTCGGCCAACGGTATCAAAGCCTATCTGTTCGACAGTTTCCGCCCCACCCCCGAACTTTCGTTCGCAATCCGTCACCTCGGATGCCAGAGCGGCGTGAACATCACAGCCTCGCACAACCCGAAAGAATACAACGGCTACAAGGCATACTGGGCCGACGGTGCCCAGATCATCGCTCCGCACGATGTCAACATAATCAACCATGTGAACCGCATCAAGAGTGTTGCCGACATAAAATTCAAAGGCAACCCCGACCTGATCGAGATTATCGGCGACAAGATGGACAAGGATTATCTCGATGCAATCAAGGAGCTGTCGCTCAGCCCTGAGGTCAACAAAAAATATCACGACCTCAAGATTGTCTACACCCCTATCCACGGCACCGGTGTCACACTGATTCCCCAGTCGCTCAACAACTACGGCTTCGACAACATCATCCATGTTCCCGAACAGGACATTCCGTCGGGCGATTTCCCCACCGTGGACTCCCCCAACCCCGAAAATCCGTCGGCAATGGCCATGGCAATCGCAAAAGCCAAAGAGGTGGAAGCCGACCTGGTGGTTGCATCCGACCCCGACGCTGACCGTATCGGCTGTGTCATCCGTGACACCACCGGCGAATATGTGCTGGTCAACGGCAACCAGATAGTGATGATCCTGCTCAACTACCTCATGAACCGCAATGCCGAACTCGGCAAACTCACCGGCAAGGAATACATTGTAAAAACCATCGTCACCACCGAGACCATCAAGTCGATTGCCGATGCCAACAACATCAAGATGTACGACTGCTATACCGGATTCAAATGGATTGCATCAGTAATCCGCGATAATGAGGACACTGCCCGCTATCTGGGCGGCGGTGAGGAAAGCTACGGCTTCCTGGCCGAGACATTCGCCCGCGACAAGGATTCCGTTTCGGCTATCTCCCTGATGGCAGAGACCCTTGCCTGGGCACGCGACAAAGGCATGAGCTTCATGGAAATGCTTCAGGACATCTATGTAAAATACGGCTACTCGCACGAGGTGGGCATTTCTGTTGTCCGTCCCGGCAAATCCGGAGCAGAGGAAATCATTGCCATGATGAAAGAATTCCGCGCAAATCCGCCCAAGCAGCTTGGCGGCAGCCCCGTCGTGACGGTAAAAGATTATGCCGACCTGAACTGCACGGACGTTACAACAGGAACAGTCAGCAAAATGGACTTCCCCACCACTTCGAATGTGCTGCAATACTTCACTGCCGACGGCACCAAGGTTTCCATCCGTCCGTCGGGCACAGAACCTAAAATCAAGTTCTACATGGAAGTGCACGGACACATGGCCACTAAAGCTGATTATGCCGCTGCAAATGCAGCTGCCGAAGCCAAGATAGAGACCCTCAAGAAAGAACTTGGCATCTGATATGCCACTGTGTGCTTTTCCGCACACTCACACCACACGAGGCTGCGTCGTAATTAATCCTTACGGCGCAGCCTCATGATTTTTTTGTGAAGAAGCACTATCATTGTTGCTGCCTCATCAGAATATTCTTATTATAACCATTTCAATGCAACAACTTAATAACAACGCATTGTAAAGGGCAATCCCCGTTTCATTAATTCTGGATTATGAAATAATAACTATCCCGACTCAAAAGAACAAAGCCTTGTCATGCCTGTCAACAACGATTATGTGGTGGGTTGCTTTTAATATTAGGCTGTATATCATTAAAATCGACAGTAATAAAAATCGCTGCAATTTTCTTCGTGTTTTCCATGCAAGATTTCGGATAATACTTCATTTCATATTATGAAGCTTCGTAAAAAAACAATATTGGAAACACAATTAATAACGCTAAATTGAAGAAATGAGAAAAGTTTTTAGACGCATGCAATTATTTGCATTAATACTCATGGCAGGCTTTTCATTCTGCGTTACATCCTGTAGTGACGACGATGCCATCACAGCTCCGGACGAAATCAGCACATCGGTAATGTTCGGAGATTACAACGGAAAAATGACAACCCACAATATTACCGCTCTTGAAGGGGACGACGAAAATGGAGAAGCCGAACCCGGTACGGCTGTTTCAGCAACGATAGAGAACAACACGGTGCGATTTGAGAAATTCCCTATCAAGGACATCGTTTTATCTATTGTCAGGAATGAAGATTTGGCAAACCAGATCATAGAAGCTGTCGGTGACATAAATTACGATGTGGAGTACGTACCCACCCTTACTGCTGCAAAAGACAGAATCATGATGAATCTTGATCCGAAGCCTCTGCAGTTGACCGTGACAATGCCTGCGGAAAATGAAGGCGAGGAAGCGCAATCACTTGTTGTTGAGGTTCAGGTAGTGGCCGGTGAAAAGGTATCGTGTTATGAGGTAGAGAATGGCAACCTGAAATTCTACATTGATGCCACAAAGGTAATGCTGGGAGTAAGTGAAGACCGGCAGGAGTTTACCGGCTTTGTTCCCTCATCTTTTCATTTTGACATGAATCAAAATAGGGTATCTCATTATTGATCTGTCCGGATAATAGAACAATAACACTCGAAGAGGGCGACTATATATTATGTATGATTGTCCTCTTCGCTGTAAACAACTGCATAAGCCCCATTGTTACATTCGTTGAATATATTTCCGAACGACATGGATTACTTGGCAGGTTCCCATTTTATTCGTACCTTTGAATAACGGAAGGATATTGCGAGTAACAAACGATTAATTCACAAGATTTTAACACATAATCCATAAAAAAAACAGAAAACAATGAATAGAAAAATTTTTTTTATTGCAATGACAGGGGTAGCATTGCTTACATCGTGCCGGGCTACGCACCACGCCACATCGTCTTCGATGATTGAAGGTGAATGGAACATCACAGAAGTCAACGGCTCGGCGGTTAAAGCTAACCAAAATCCCTTTATCGGTTTCAACACGCAGGGAAACCGTGTTTACGGGAAC
>DBFWRP010000022.1:0-2221 GCA_048222005.1 Muribaculaceae bacterium
TGCCAACGCAGGATGACCTGTGCGGCAGATTTACCGTGCCGGGCGGCAATCTCGCCGATTGCAGGGTCATCGAGCACGCCGGTAACGCCCTGTCCCAACGGTCCCCATGCTTCCACCTGAATACCCTTGCGGAACGTATAGCCCACGACATCGTGCTGGGTCATGTACGGCTCGATCTCGATTTGATTGACGACGGGACGTATGCGTGCATACTCCAGCAACTCGTCGAGATGGTGCGGGTTGAAGTTGCTCACGCCGATACTGCGGATTTTCCCCTTGTCCACGTATTCCTCCAATATCTGCCAAGTCTCCTTGATATGTCCTTTTACGGGCCAGTGGATGAGTACGAGGTCGATGTAGTCCGTTCCGAGGTCGGCAAGACTTTTGTCAAGCGACTGCCGCACGGTGCCGCCTCGCATTTCCATAGTGTTCACTTTCGTGGTAATGAACAGCTCTCGGCGGTCTATTCCGCTCCGGCATATGCCTTCGCCCACCTCTTTCTCGTTTCCGTAGCCCTGTGCCGTGTCGATCAGGCGGAACCCGACCTTGATTGCATGGCATACTCTTTCTGCGGCATTATCCTTGACCAAGAACGTGCCGACTCCCAATTGCGGCATTTCCATGCCGTTGTTCAGTTTTACAGTTGGTACTTTATTCATTTCCTGTGCGTTTGTTTGAATTGCCATCCCCCATACAAAGGCAATGGCAAGGATTGTTTTCAATCTGTTTCTCATTCTATTTATTGTTTATCACATCGCCGTATATCCTCCGTCCATCGCCCAAGTCTGTCCGATGGCAAAGCCGGCATAGTCGCTGCAAAGGAGCAGCACCATCGAAGCGATTTCTTCTGCCTTGCCGACACGCCCCAACGGGATGGCGTCGATGACACGTGCCATGTGGTCGGGCGACTGCTCGATGGCCTGACGTACCATCGGTGTCTCGCAGGTGCCGGGGCAGATAGCGTTGATGCGGATTCCCTGCCGGGCATACTCCAACGCCGCCGATTTGGTCAGTCCCAGTACACCGTGCTTCGAGGCGTTGTAAGCCCCGATGCAGGGGATGCCTACCAGACCACCCTGCGACGAGCAGTTCACGATGGCTCCCTTGCCGTGCTTTTTCATCTCGACAAGTTCGTACTTCATACAGTTCCACACGCCACGCAGATTGACCGAAATTACCCGGTCGAAATCCCAGCCTTCGGTTTCCGCCAGATCTTCCCGCACGGCGGCATGTATGCCTACGTTATTATAGGCTATATCCAACTTGCCGAAAACAGCGACCGCCTTTTCGACAGCCGCTTTCACTTGTACCTCGTCCGATACGTCACACCTGATACCGATGGCGTTGTGTCCTTCCGCTTCCAGTTCCTTGGCACGGTCTGTTACCCGACTATCCAAATCGGCCATGACAACCGACGCACCGGCTTCGGCAAACATCCGTGCGGCGGCATAACCGATACCGCCAGCCGCACCCGTAATAAATGCCACTTTATTTTCAAAACGTATTTCCATAGTGAATCAAAGTTTTTCCGTATCAGACATATCACGGGTAATACTCACGCTTTGACGGACATAGAGCGTGTCATCATGTATAAGACGAACGGCAAGCCCGACAACGGAGGGGATGGTCGAAACAATCCTTTCGCTTGTTCGCCTTTGAAAGTCAATGTGAAATCATCCTTATCCCCGTCCCGTAAATACCCCGGACGAAGTACCGTGTAATCCAGACCGCTGTTTTCCACAATATCCGCCGCTTTGCGGTTGGGTATTTGGTCGGGATTGTTTCTAACATTGTCTTCATCGTCCATGTCCGCCGGAATCTCATCGTAGATTCCCACGGCTCCCATAAAGATAATACGGCGTAAACCGGCTTTCTTCATGGCTGATACCGTTTTTTCAGCGATAACGGGCAAATCGTCGCCCGATATGGCGCAATACACCACATGGCAACCCGCCATCGCCTGCTGCAAATCATCCGCTTTCATGGCGTCACAATCGACGACATGGCATCGCTCACTTTCGTGATAGCAAGCCGAGGCATGACGGGATGCAAGCGTCAGATGACACTCTTCGTCATTGCTCAGCTTCTCGACAAGAGCTTTCCCGAATGTCCCGGATGCTCCTAAAATCAGAATTCTTTTCATGCTTGAATTATTTTAGTTTTAACCAGTTGTTTCCGAATGAAGTCTGTTCGGTCTCCGCATGACCGCGTATGCCATATA
>DBFWRP010000220.1:0-1208 GCA_048222005.1 Muribaculaceae bacterium
CAGGCCTTGCGCCTGCGCTTGAAGTTCTTTGGGGGCTTTCTTTGCCATGTACATCTGGGCCGTCACGAAGAAGAATCCGAAGATTATGCCGTGCACCACAATCGCGCCCCAGTAGAGGCCGTCGACGTCGAGCGCGTATGCGCAGAATGCGTAGCGCAACACCATCGCAAATATGCCGAGCGCCATCGTAAGCTTCAATCCGAAGAGTTTTATGGCCACGGGCAACAGGGCTATAAATGCCATTTCGGAGATCTGCCCAACATTCATGGTTGCTGTGATATCCTTGACTTTGAGGGCGGAGTCGAGGTACATCGAGAAGAAAAGCCAGTATATGGAGAACGCCACCATCCACAGGCAGGAGCAGAACATCATGACGGCGGTATTCTTATCTTTGAGCATGGAGAAGGCTTTGAGCCCGAGCGCGTCCACGATGGACATCGGCTGCCCCTTTGCCGCGGGCGCGGTCTTGGGGAGCAGGAGGGCGTTGGCCGCCGCGATTACGGCGACTCCGGCGCCGCAATAAAACGGTATGGCCGTGCCGTCGATTGTGGTGTCGAATTTCCACTTGGCGATTATCGCGAACACCGCCGCGCAAACCCATCCGATGGAGCCGAACACGCGGATTAGCGGGAAGGCCTCGGGGGTGCTGTTGGTTATCGCTATGGAAGAGGTTAGTCCCCAGGTCGGCATGTACGCGCACATGGCGACGAGCAGGCAGACGAACAGCACATAGTGGTTTTGGGTCGTCGCTGACACCACGAGCATGGCCGCCACAAGTATGTTCAGTATGAACAGCACTTTTTCGGCGTTCATGAGCCTGTCGGCGAGCATTCCGACTATCGGCGAAAGTATCGCGCCCCACGCCATAGTGGCCATGATGGTGGCGATCATTACGCCCTCTACCTGTATGCTCTTCAAATACACTGCCAGCGGAACGAAAAACACCGCCACCAGCATGAATTGCAGGAACATCATGGCGCTTAGTTTAAATCTTAATGCGAACGACATATTTGTTTCTCCTAATTTGGTTTTAAAGTGGGAAAAAATATAGGCTGTTTGCGCGCGAAAATCAAGACTTTTGCTCGCGGAGGGCGCGCCCCTTTCGGCATTGTTCGGACTGCCGGCGCCCCGCGCCTTCCGTCTGCCGCGGCGCGAATATGTTTCCGGAATCGCCCTGTTTGCGTCCGTGTCCGGCGCAATTCCAGCCC
>DBFWRP010000221.1:0-5043 GCA_048222005.1 Muribaculaceae bacterium
TTATACCGGCCCAATCCGAAATGTCGGTGCTTGAAAATCAACCCTTCTGCACGGCAATGCTTTCACCAATTTGTAGGGACATGCCTTTGGCGTGTGTAACAACCTTCCAAACCATGAGCGACAATCTTGACAATACTCCCATGAACAGTGATGAGGCTGCTGCCGGTGAGGCGGCGGCCGAGAACCTGACGCCATCAACCGCCCAACCTGATGCCGACATCCTCGAGGCCGAGGTGGAGGAGGATGCGGCGGCTGTGCTCCCTCCGGCAATAGGCACGGAGGCTGCCCGTCTGCGTCTCGGCGGCATGTACCGCAACTGGTTCCTCGACTATGCGTCGTATGTGATTCTGGAACGTGCGGTGCCCCATATCGACGATGGCCTGAAACCCGTGCAGCGCCGCATTCTGCATTCGATGAAAACCCTTGATGACGGGCGTTTCAACAAAGTTGCCAACATCGTCGGCAACACCATGCAGTATCACCCGCATGGCGATGCGTCAATCAAGGATGCGCTCGTGCAGCTTGGACAGAAGGATCTGCTGGTGGATACGCAGGGAAACTGGGGTAATATCCTGACTGGCGACGATGCCGCCGCGGCCCGATACATCGAGGCGCGCCTCTCGGCATTCGCCCTCGATACGCTCTACAATGCGAAAATCACCGACTGGGTGCCGAGCTACGACGGCCGCAAGAAGGAGCCGGTGACACTGCCTGTGAAGTTCCCTTTGCTGCTGTTTCAGGGCGTGGAGGGTATTGCCGTTGGGTTGTCGTCCAAAATCCTTCCGCACAATTTTAACGAGATACTCGATGCCTGTGTGGCCTCGCTTCGCGGCGAGGAGTTCACGCTCTATCCCGATTTCCCCACGGGTGGATTCATAGATGTGAGCCGCTACAACGACGGCGAGCGTGGCGGAGCCGTGAAAGTGCGTGCCAAAATCGAGAAAATTGACAACAAGACTCTCGCCATTACCGAAATACCGTTCGGCAAAACCACCAGGGTAGTCATCGACTCGATATTGAAGGCGTTCGAGAAAGGGAAAATCAAAATCCGCAAGGTCGACGACAATACCGCCGGACAGGCCAACATCCTTGTGCATCTGTTGCCGGGCACATCGTCGGACAAGGCCATCGACGCTCTTTACGCGTTTACCGACTGCGAGGTGGCCATCTCGCCCAATTGCTGTGTGATTCAGGACAACAAGCCTCATTTCCTCACCGTAAGCCAGTTGCTGCGCCATAGCGCCGACCGCACCCGCACGCTGCTCCGCAGGGAGCTGGAGATACAGCTCGGCGAGGTGCGCGAACAGCTCAATTTCGCGTCGCTGGAGCGCATCTTCATTGAGGAACGCATATACAAGGACCGCCAGTTCGAGCAGGGGGAGACGCTTGAGGCTGTCTATGCCCACTTGCGCAGCCGTCTGCTTCCGTTTGTGTGCACTGATGCCGATGTCCCGGCCGATGGCGGGACGGAGAAAAAGGTGGCGCTTGGCCGCGACATAACTGACGAGGACCTGCAGCGCCTGCTTGAAATCAAGATGCGCCGCATCCTTAAATTCAATTCCGATGAGGCCGACCGCCAGATTGCCCTTTACCGTGAGCGGATCGCCGACATACTTTTCAAACTTGGCCATATCACCGAGCACACAATAGCATGGTTCGAGAGCCTGAAAGAGAAATACGGGGCGCGCTATCCGCGCCGCACCGTGATCCGCGGGTTCGACAACATCCAGGCGCAGCAGGTGGCCGAAGCCAACGAGAAGCTTTACATCAACCGTGATGAAGGTTTCATCGGTACGGCGCTGAAGAAGGACGAGTATCTGTTCAACTGCTCGCTGCTCGATGATGTGATAATATTCTACAACGACGGACGCTACAAGGTGGTGCGAGTGGCCGAAAAGCTTTTTGTCGGGAAAAATATCCGGCACATAGGCATTTTCCGCCGCAACGACACACGCACGGTCTACAACGTGATCTACAAGGACGGAAAGACCGGCACTTTCTTCATGAAGCGTTTTGCCGTGACAGGTGTGACGCGCGACCGTGAGTACAACCTCACGCAGGCAACCCCCAATTCGCGCATAGCCTGGTTCTCGTCCAATCCCAACGGTGAGGCTGAGGTGGTGAAAGTCACCCTCAAGCCCAAGCCGCGCCTAAAGACCCTGCAGTTCGACATAGATTTCAGCGAGCTTGCCATAAAGGGGAAACAGAGCCAGGGCAACATAGTGACCCGCAACGAGGTGCACCGCTTCTCGCTCAAGGAGAAGGGCTCGTCGACACTGGGTGGCCGCCAGGTGTGGTTTGACCCCGATGTGCTGCGGCTCAACTACGACGGACGTGGTGATTATCTCGGTGAATTCGGAGGTCACGACCTTGTGCTTGTGGTGACACGCACTGGCGAATATTATCTGACCTCGTTCGATGCCGCCAACCATTACGACGACAACATCCTGCGCATAGAGAAGTTCCGCCGCGACCACGTGTGGACGGCAATTCTCAACGATGCAGACCAGGGCTATCCCTATATAAAGCGTTTCACTTTCGAGGAGAGCACCAAGAAGCAGCGCTTTATCGGCGAGAATGCCGCGTCGGAGCTGATTCTGCTCACAGACACTCCGGGGGCGCGTTTCGAGGTGCGTTTCGGAGGCGCCGACGCTTTTCGCGAGCCGCTTGTGATTGATGGCGCGGAGTTCATCGGCACAAAATCGTTCAAGGCCAAGGGTAAGCGTCTCACCACATTCGCCATAGACACAATCGAGGAGATTGCCCCCAATGAGGCGGCAGCCCAGGCTGAGCAGGATGCCGATGCGGAATCCGATGCAGATGGCTCAGCAGCTGATGAAACTGCGCCTGTGGAGGATGCTCCGGAGATGTCGGATGACGAGGTGCGCGACGAAATCAACGGCCAGCAACGGATTTTCTAACCACCCACATTCCCACCCGATGCAACTCTTACAGCGCTTTATTACGGCTTTCGCCGCTGCCGTGGCATCGTTCACCATGCTGTCGGCCTCGGAACCGGAGGCTACAGAGGTGATACGCCCGGTAAATTCTTCCTATATGCTTGAGGCAGGGTCGTCGCACCTTGCCGACACCTATCTCTCGGGTCTGAAATATGTGGGCTGGGATGTGGCGTTCCAGTACGAGCGCACCCAGGCTATGAAATTTGCGCCCGACCTTTGGCGCCAGCAACTCCTGATAGGAATCGAGGGGAGCGGTGCCGATAATCCTGCACACAATTCCACGCTCTATTACGCAAATCTGTCGGCGTCGTGGGGCATGTACCGCCGATGGGAACTGCCTCACGGGCTTTCGGCCGGTGTGGGCGGGAGTGCAGGTGGAAACATCGGAGTGCTCTACAGCAACCGCAACAGCAATAACCCTGCGTCGGTGAAGGCCGACATAACGGTGAATGCAGGTGGCTTCGTGGCATGGCGCACGCGCCTGTGGCGCATGCCGGTGCTGCTGCGCTGGCAGACCTCCATGCCCCTCACAGGGGTGTTCTTCTCGCCCGAGTACGATGAGCTTTATTATGAGATATATCTCGGCAACCATAGCGGACTGGCTCACTGGGGCTGGCCCGGCAACCTGTTCCGTTGGGATAATCTGGTGACGGCCGACCTTGATTTCTCCAACACCCGTCTGCGGCTCGGTTTCCGTTCACGTATCTATTCCACGCAGGTCAACAACCTCACCACCCGCATCTTCTCCTATGCGTTCGTGCTGGGTGTGACGGGCGACTGGATGTCGCTCTCGCCACGCAGTGGCTTGCCCGACCAGAAGGCTGCGAGGGTGGTTTATGCTTACTGAACACGGTTCAAACTCCAGTTTCCTATCTCTTTTTACAATCGCTTCCCACTCCACATCATCATATAATG
Organism: Muribaculaceae bacterium; assembly: GCA_048222005.1. Taxonomy (GTDB): domain Bacteria; phylum Bacteroidota; class Bacteroidia; order Bacteroidales; family Muribaculaceae; genus UBA7173. Next base: position 3,876 of record DBFWRP010000221.1, read on the forward strand.
AAAACATACATCCGGTTACTGAATCCCATAAAACCTGCTGTGCGACTGGCTGCGCTTATGCTCCTCATGCTTGGGGCGCTGACCGGTTGCCATGATATAAAAGAGTATAGCGAGGATCCGCGAAGCACCTTTGAGCAGCTGTGGACCATTCTCGACGAGCATTATTGCTTTTTCGGACAGAAGGATGTGGACTGGAACGAGGTGTATGCGCGATATGCCCCGCAGGTGGCCGACAATATGACCGACGAGGAGCTGTTCGAGGTGTGCTCACGCATGCTCGACGAGCTGCGCGACGGCCACACCAACCTGTCGGCGCCGTTTGCCACGAGCTACTACCGCAAGTGGTGGAGTGATTATCCGCAGAACTACAACGCACGTCTGGTCCAGCAATATTATTTCAACTTCAACTACCGCACCACCGGCGGCATTGACTACGGCATTCTCCCGCAGAACGTGGGCTACATGCACTACAGTTCCTTCAGCGCTGCCATAGGGGAGGGGAATCTCGATTCCATCCTGGCCTACTGCGCGGCTGCCGACGGCCTGATTATCGATGTGCGCGACAACGGCGGCGGTTCGATGACAAATGTGGAGACTTTGGTGGCGCGCTTCATTCCGCAGCGCACCCTCGCGGGATCAATATGCCATAAGACCGGACCGGGGCACAACGATTTTTCAGAACCGTACGCCTATTATTATGATCCGGCACCGTCGTACCGTGTGATGTGGGGTAAGCCGGTGGTGGTGCTTTGCAACCGCTCCACCTTCTCGGCTGCCAATAATTTCGTGTCCGTGATGAAGTCGCTCCCCAATGTGAGGATTGTCGGCGCAACTACCGGCGGAGGATCGGGGATGCCGTTCTCCTCGGAGCTTACAAACGGATGGGGAGTGCGTTTTTCGGCATCGCCCGTACGTGATCCAGAGGGACATCTGACTGAGTTCGGCGTGGAGCCCTCCGAAGGATGTGCCGTCGACCTTGATCCGGTGGAGGCTTTGGCCGGCCGCGACACGATGCTTGACTTTGCAGTAGCCACGGTGTTGTCGATCTGATGATGTTGCGTCAAAACGAAATGCATAATATGAATGTTTATGCATTTTGAGTGGAATAGACGCGAAATTCTGCCAAAAAGTTTATAAAAATTCCAGTTTTCTTTGCATAATGGTAAAT
>DBFWRP010000222.1:0-3853 GCA_048222005.1 Muribaculaceae bacterium
TCCTTCGGCGCGGGGATGCAATCGACGGCCTTGGCCCTAATGTCCTGCGAGAATGCGGACGCTGAGAGCAAAGGCCGTGAACGCCCGCACCCGCTGGTTCCGGTTTATGATCTGGTCGTCTTCTGCGACCTCGGCTTCGAGCCTCCGTGGGTCATGCAGCAGGCCGAGTTCGTACACCGAGCCTGCGACATCGCCGGCATCCGATATGAGATGCTGGACGCGCCGTTGCATCGGGATTTGATGCAGAACTTCGGGAGACGCCGCACGGTCAGCATCCCGTGGTGGACGTTGGGCGATGACGGCCATAAGTCAAGGATGCCGCGAAACTGCACCCTCGACTATAAGGTAGATCGCATCTCGAAGTTCGTCCGATGGGATGTGCTCGGCTACAAGAAAGGCCAGCGACTCCGCGACGAAGACAAGAAGGCTCATGAGATGCACATGGGGTTCAGCTTCGAGGAAAAACAGCGGTGCAAGGATAACCCAAACCCGATGTTTGTGAACCGTTTCCCACTGGTGGATATGGAACTGACGAGGGCTGACAACTACGCCTACATACTGGATGTTTGGGGGCTGGACACCAAGGCGTCTGCCTGCTGCTTCTGCCCGCTCCACCGGAACCATTTCTTCGAGCACCTCAAGGAACATCAGCCACAGACCTACGCGAGTTTGCTGGAGGTAGACGAGCTGTTGAGGGATAGGAACCCGAAACCACCTATGGACTCCGACCTGTTCATCTCCCGCAGCCGCAAACGGCTTGCGGATCTGACGCACGAAGACTGCTGCGACGCCGAGTGCTTCGAGTATCACGGCAAGCAGATATGGAATGGATTTTAGGAGGGAGTATGAAAATGAAAAGGAAGTACAAGCAGGGCGACCGTGTTGACAGCGTGGCCGAATTGCTGGAGCACGACTGGTTCATCGTCCATTTTGGCCCTCGCACCAAGAAGACTATGCACAAGGCTGTGCTGGGTGAGTGGAAGCTGAAGCTCTGTCAGCAGTTCGTTGACGGCGGGCGCATCTTCATTGCGATGAAGCTCACCAACGCCGAGTATTACGGGGACATGACCGATGACCAGATCGTCGATATGCTTGAAACGGATCTGTGTGAATACTGCGAGGGCAGAAAGGGCGTTGTCGGTCAGTGCGACGGCAAGTTCTGCGATGAAGCAATCGAGGTATGGAAGGGGGCGTATGTGAAGTGAAGTTCTTTCAGGTGTTTACGATGATCGTGATGGTGCTGGCAACCGTCGGCGTCATCGGCGAGAGCGGCAGAGGTAAGCACGTCTATATCGCGCTGTTCGCGGCTGCGGGCGTTCTGCATCTGGCATCTTGGGTGCTGAGCATGATGTATTTTTGAGGAGGATATGAGTATGAAAGACAAGTTCATCAAGGCGTACACAGAGAATATCACGCGACCGGGCGCTGACAAGCTGCTGGCGTGGATCGAGTCCTCGGACTTCTTTACGGCACCGGCCAGCACCCGTTTCCACCTGTCCAGCCCTGGCGGGTTGCTTGAGCACAGCCTCCATGTGTTTGAGCGCATGAAGGCGATTTGCGCCAACGAAGCAACCATCACTCCGGGCTTCAACGAGCCGTCGATGGAGACGATTGCGGTTTGCGGTCTGCTTCACGACATCTGCAAAGCGAACTTCTATGCGGTCGAGATGCGCAACCGCAAGAACGATCAGGGCAGGTGGGAGCAGTACCCGTTCTATGTGGTCGATGACAAGCTGCCTTACGGGCACGGTGAGAAGAGCGTCTACATCATCTCTGGGTTTATGCGCCTGAGCCGTGAGGAGGCTATGGCGATCCGTTGGCACATGGGCAGTTGGCGAGAGGGCGAAGCCAGAGATGCAGGCAACGCCTTTGGCAGATTCCCTCTGGCGGTGTTGCTTCATATTGCAGACATGGAGGCAACATATCTGGACGAGAGCGCAGCAGATGGAAAATAGGTTCAGATACGGCAAGCGCCTGTACCAGATTTGGGTTGAAATGCGGCGAAGATGCCGAGCTGAAAACCGACCGGCGTATGCAAACTACGGCGGGCGAGGTATCGCGGTATGCGCGGAATGGCAAGATTACGAGCAGTTTGCTCAATGGGCTTTGCACAATGGCTACTCGGATGACTTGACCATCGAGCGAAAAAACGTCAATGCTGGCTACTGCCCAGAAAATTGCACATGGATAACGCGAGGGGAACAGGCTCGGAATCGCCGCAATAATCGCAAGTTGACGTGCGGCGGCCAGACCAAGACTGCAGCAGAATGGGCGAGAGAAGCCGGGATGGAAAAACACACCGTCCTCAATCGCGTCAGGAGCGGCATGACGGTATCGGAGGCCATCTCGAAGCCTTCTGCCCAGAGAAAGCATTTGGTATTTGGCGAGAACCTGTCTTATGAAGAAATGGGGCAAAAGTTCGGCATCGGAGCCTCAACGATCAAGGCAAGAGTGAAAGCTGGAATGTCCGTCGAAGCAGCGGTATCAACGCCTGTATATAAGCACAAGGCGGTGCTTCAAATTGCCAGCGATGGGCGAATCTGCAAGGTATGGGAAAGCGCGGCCGAAGCGGCACAAACGCTTGGCGTGGCGCCGTCTGGCATAAGCCAATGCTGCACTCGCAAGATTGCAACGTATCGCGGATATATCTGGAGGTTCCGAGAGGCCAGCAGAGAGGAGGCAGCACATGAAGAACTCGCAGAGCAACCGGACGAATGACACGGAATGGGTGGAAATCCCCGGCTACCGCTTCCGATACCAAATCAACCGTGAGGCTGTGGTCCGAAAAGAACTGGAAAGCGGCGAGTGGTACGTCCTGAAGCCGTACATCAGCGGACGAACCCGCGCCTGCGTGAAGATGCGGACAGCGGACAACCGAAAAGTAGATGTGCCTGTTGTGTGGCTCATGGCCGACGCCTTCATGGGAGGTCGCAGGCCGGGGTACAACATCATCCATCGAAACGGCGCAAAGATGGATTGCGAGCTGGTGAACCTGTCGTTCGCCAGCAAGCAGGTCAGCGGCAAAATCTCCAGCGCAAACCGGCGCAAGGCCGTGATGAAGGTCGATCAGGACGGTCAAGTGGTCGCCATTTACTCTTCTGGACGAGAGGCGGCCAAGAAGAACTACATCAGTCAAAACGCCATCTGGGCCAGATGTACGGGTAAAGTGAAAGACCCGTACAGGCTCGATGGCTACGATTACAGATACGAAACATCAAGGAGGGCTTAGCATGAAAGTCAAAATCAACACGCACGGGAACCCGCTGCCCGAGTCACATGGCGAGTGGGTTGACCTTTACACCGCCGAGGACATCGTTCTGGAGCCGTTGGACTTCAAAATTATTTCACTCGGCATTGCGATGGAACTTCCTGCCGGCTACTATGCGCAGGTCGTTCCCAGAAGCTCGACCTGCAAGAACTTCGGCGTCATCATGGCGAACAGCGTGGGCATCATCGAGCATAGCTACTGCGGTAACGATGACATCTGGGGCTTCCCGGCGGTTGCCATCCGTCATACGGAAATCCCGAAGGGGACGCGCATCTGCCAGTTCCGCCTCGTGAAGCAGGACGAGCCTGTTGAGTTCGAGCAGGTCGAGGATCTCGGCAACCCGAACCGCGGCGGCTGGGGCAGCACTGGAACCGGCAAGGGGGCGCAGTAATGGCTTGGGAGATGAAGTATCAGCCGAATGTGGTGCTGGATTTTGACGGCGTCATCCATTCCTATGTGAGCGGCTGGCAGGGCGTAGACGTTGTACCCGACCCGCCCGTGCCGCTCATTGACGAAGAAATCAAGCGGATCAGAGCCGCGGGGTACAGAGTGGTGGTCGTGTCCACCAGATGCGCCACGCCTGAG
>DBFWRP010000223.1:0-4686 GCA_048222005.1 Muribaculaceae bacterium
GATGGGACCTATACACTTGGAGCTGCCGACAAAATCGAGCCGTTCAAGTTCTATCCCGGCGTGCATGTCTCGTCGGGCGGTCAGGAGGTTCCCGCCGGTTCATTGATTTTCCAGCGTCCCGACATGATTCCTGAGAACGACACCTATACATTCATCACCGACGGTTCGTTCACCGTGAAGCGTGAAGGCTCGCAGTACACCTTAACAGGCATGCTGAAGCTTGCCGACGGCGATGTGCTGGAATTCAAGTATGATGGCCCGATGGTGGTGATCAACCAGTCGGACGAGAAACCGTCGGCCGATGACCTTCCCCTCCCCGAAAGCGGCATCACCGAAAACTGTGCGTTCACACCGCTTGCCTCCGAGGCTTATGTGACTAATTACAAGAAGCTGTTCGCAGATCTCCCGAACCTCGACTATTATATGTTCTCGCTGTATGGCGATGCAAACTATGAGGATTGCCTTGATGTAGCGGTTGTGGTTGACCGCGTGGCATATCCTGATGTGTTGTTGCCGAAGGGCACCTACAAAGTGTTCAGCCGCACTGACGGCAGCCTGTCCACGCTGAAATTCGGCGCATGTCCGGCATTCGAAGTCATGGGTGATCAAGCCAAGGGCACCTATGGATGTTGGCTCACGCTGGATTATAGCACAAAAGCTCCGCTGGTGAGCGGTGAAGTGGAGATACTCGAGGATGTCGTTTCGTGGAACGAAGTGAAAATGCGCGTGAAACTATACGACAATGCCTCTACACCCCACACTGTGACATGTGATTTCTCCGGATCGGTTATACCGCTCTGATCGGGAATCTCAATATGTAACTTACAAAGGCCGCCCCCTTGCAGGGCGGCCTTTCTTGTCCTTATGCAATCTGTCAAAATGCGCGGAAATGTAGGTTGGAACCATTTTCTGTGTCCGTTTCCAGTGCGTTTTCATTGGAAATGTGTTGTAAGTGTCTGCTGCTTCGGAGCAAAAAGCGCGTATAGAATAAAATGTTTACAGGATAGTTTCAAGTAATTAGTGCCGTTTCCGTTGCGGTTTTCGGCTTTTTTGCTTAATTTTGTTGCAAAACATATAAATATTCTAAATAATACCATAGATGAACAGGCTCACGCAATCGGAAAAAGAGTCGCTTAAACAGCTCCTGCGGTTGGAGTGCACATTTACCCTTAGCGACGAAGTCATGGATGCGTTGCTCGACACCGGGGTTACGCGCCGTCTGGCCAGAGGAGAGGCGATAATAAAGGCCGGAGATATTGACGGCAATATATATTTCATAATCGAAGGCATTGCCCGGCACTGGTATTGGAACGGAAACCGCGAAAAGACTGCATTCTTCTCGCAGGCGGGAACCATGCTGATTTCCTACCATCCGTATTATTTCGGTCGCGGGTCGTTCTACACCATCGAGGCCTGCAGCCCCACGCGCATCCTTTGTGTGAAAAAAGAGGTGTTCGACAGGCTCATCGCCACATCCCACGAGTTTGCGCAGTGGTGCCTGAGCATGGCGCAGTGCCATCTGTTCATTTTCGAGATGAAGAACCGCCTGATTGCCGGTTCGGCCAAGGAGCGCTACGTGTCGTTCCTGAAAAACCGTCCTGAAATCCTCAATCAGGTGCAGCTTAAAGTGATTGCATCATATCTGGACGTTACCCCGCAGTATCTGTCGAAGCTGCGCAAAATGGAGCTTTGATACGGCAGCTGAAGCACATTGCCGTATCGGATCCAACAAGTGAAAAAAGCACCGTCGGGTGTGCAGGTCTCATTGCCTGCACACCCGACGGTGTTTTTGTGGATTTACGGGGATTTTACTGGGCGGGTTCGAGCAGAATCACGCGATAGTTGCCCTGGTTGTTGAGGGCTTTCATGAAGTTCTGCACGTCGGCCACTGTGATGTTCTTGTAGGTGTTCTCGGCATCGGTGAAAGTGTCCACGCCGTTGAGAGCCTCGCCGGCCATGCCGTTGAGCCATGCGTTGTTGAGCTCCTTGCTCTCCTTCACGTTCTTGAGCGAGAATTCAATAATCTTGGCCAGCTCCTCGGCTGTGACGTCGGATTCCATGTTCTTGAATTCCTGTGCGATGAAGTCGAGCACTTCCTGCTTCTTCTCCGGTTTCATGGGGAAGGCGCTTTGGATCACGGTGTTCTGGTAGGGATCGAGACGGTCCATGTTGCCGTTGGCCCAGATGGAGTAGACGGCACCCATCTCTTCGCGGACGGTGTCGAGCAGACGTTTCGACAGAATCTGGCCGGCCACCGAAGCGAGTGCGCGGTTGGCGGCTGAGAAGTTGTCCTTGCCGTACTCGATTACGCAGGCAAATGTCTGGGGGGTCTGCATCGGGGTGGTGTAGGTGATGGTCTTGTCGCCGGGCTTGATGGCGAGCGATTCGTTGAACTGCGGAGCCTTGGTGGCCTTGGCTGCATCGGCGGGCAGCGTGGCGATGTACTGCTCTACAAGCGGACGGAATGTGTCCATGTTGATGTTGCCCACGAAGAAGAAGGTGTAGTCGGCGGCGTTGGCGGTGAGCTGACGCTCGATGTCGATGATCTGCTGACGGTCTGCGCCGTTTACAGTAGCCGAGGTGGGCACCTGTTTGCGCGGGTTGGCGTAGAGTGTCTCAAGCAGTTTCTGGCCGAACACGAATTCCGGAGTGGTCTCCTGATTCTTGAGCATACCCTCGATCATTTTCTGTGTGGCGGTGAACTCGTCGGCATTCATGTTGAAGCCGGTGAAGTTCATGTAGATCAGCTCCATGAGGGTGGGGAGGTCCTTGGGTGTGGTGGAGCCTGCGAGGTCGCGTGTGTAGTCGTCGAAATTCAGTTTTACAGAGGCCTGCTTGCCCTGGAGATATTTCTGGAGGTCCTTGTTGGTGTAGTCGCCAAGGCCGCCGGCTGCAGCCACCATGTCGTCGAACACAGCCAGTGAGTTGGCATAGGTGTCGGGGATAACGGATGTTCCGCCCAGAGCCTGAGCGTCGAACAGGATTTCGTCGGCCTTGAAGTCGGTGTGCTTCACGATCACGTTGACGCCGTTGGAGAGCACAAGGCGTGTGGCGCCCCATTTCTCAACAGGCTGCTCGCTGACAATCTTGCCGGGTGCGGGAAGCGAGGGGATGAGCGGTTCGGCCTTCACCTCGTCCACGAAAGCCTCGATGGTCTCGCCGTCCACTTCTTTCATGGCCTGTGCGAGCTGCTCTTCGGTGGGAACAACGATTTCGTCCTTGGCGGGGAGCATCAGCATCACCACGCGGTTGTCGGGGGTGATGTACTGCTTGAGTGTCTGGTTGATGGCTTCAACCGGAATCTGGTTGGCCACCATGTTCATCATGTTGTACTCGGTCTCGATGCCGGGCATGGGAACATTGTCGATGAAGTAGCGTACAATCTCCTTGGCGTACTTCTCGTTCTCCACTTTGTCGCGGTTGTTGTAGGCCTTTTCGAGGCGCGAGAGGTATTCGCTGCGGGCGCGGTCGTACTCGGTGATGGTGAAGCCGCCGCGGAGAGCGCGGAGCACCTCGCGGTACACGCTCTTGAACGCAGGCATGATGTCGTTGCCTTTGCCCACGCCGTCAACGTTGAGGGCATCCTCGGTGGAGGCAACGATGAAGTTGCCGTAGCCGGCCGAAGCTGCTGCGAAAGGAGTCTCGGGATTCGACTGCATCTCCTGCAGGCGGTTGCTGAGCATGTTGGCGATCATGGTGTTCACGTAGTCAACGGCCATGTAGGGCATGGAGTTGCGCATCTGCTTGGGGAACACTTCGTTCTTGAAGAAGATGCTGAACACGGGATACTGCATTTCGGGGTCGGTGCCCACGGCATAGATGGTGCCTTCGGTGTCGGGCACTTCCTCATACTCGCGTGCGGGAGCGTTCTCAGGCATCTTGATGGGGGAGAACATCTCTTTGATCTTGTTCTCGATGCGGTCCACGTCGATGTCGCCGACAACAACGATTCCCTGCTGGTCGGGGCGGTACCATGTCTCATAGTAGTCGCGCAGGGCCTGGTGGGGGAAGTTGTCGACCACCTCCATCGTTCCGATGGGGAGGCGGTAGCCGTATTTCGAGTCGGGGAACACCTTGGGAAGCAGCTGCTCGATGATGCGCTGTGAGCCAACATTGGTGGAGCGCCATTCTTCGTGGATCACGCCGCGCTCCTTGTCGATTTCATTGCCGTCGAGCAGAAGGCCGTCGGCCCAATCGTGAAGGATGAGCAGGCAGGAATCCTGCACGCTTTCGCGTTCGGTGGGTACGTTCGAGATGTTGTACACCGTCTCGTCGATGCTGGTGTAGGCGTTGAGGTTCTGTCCGAACTTCACGCCCACGCTTTCAAGCCATGTGATGAGCTTGTTGCCGGGGAAGTTCTTGGTGCCGTTGAAGCACATGTGCTCCAGGAAGTGGGCCAGACCGCGCTGGTTGTCGTTCTCAAGAATCGAGCCTACCTTCTGAGCGATGTAGAAGTCGGCCTGCCCTTTGGGCGTTTCGTTGTGACGGATGAAGTAAGTAAGTCCGTTGGGTAACACACCTTGTCTCACAAGGGTGTCGACGGGGAGCGATTGCACCTGCGGCATCTCCTGTGCGCCGGCGAAAAGTCCGGTGAAGAGAGCCATGCAGCCCGTCAGAAAAAGAGCGGTTTTTTTCATATTATAAGTAATAATGTGTGATATTTGTCTGTGTTGTCGAAGCGTAGCC
>DBFWRP010000224.1:0-1028 GCA_048222005.1 Muribaculaceae bacterium
CTGTAGGTGCATGCAAACAGCATGGCCGCCGTATACAAATGTAATCTTCTTTTCTTCATGATGGTTTCAGGGTTATGGATTGGGTAAATAATGGGTCTGGTCTTCTACGTGCAGGTCCTCGGCACGGCTCAGTTCGGTGGAAGTTTCCCCCAACCAACCGCATTGCTGGTTGACACCGGTATATACGCGGATGAAGTCCACACCGGGCAAGTGGACGGGATTCCCCAAGCTGTCCACCGCCCAACCGATGTCGAAACTGATTTTGTCCTCTTCGCTGTTAGGGTGGTTGTCCACGTAGCCCCAGTCGTAGGCGTAAAGGACAAAGTAAGAGCCTTTTCCACCGCTTTCGTCCACGGCGTTGTCGGCCAGACGCGTCCCGCTGAACTGCAACCGGTCTTCGGCAATCCACGCAGGGTAGTAGTCTTGGTTGTGGTAAGCGTTTTTCGCAATATAGCCCTTTTCGCCGTCTCCGGTTTCCCAAAGGATGTAAGTCGTGTCCGTGATGGGGCTGTTGTTGTCCGGCGTGGGCACCTTATCCGCCGCCGGACGGGTATAAGTGATTTGGAAGCCGTGACGGGTTTCCGGTTTATGGTATTCGCTCCCGGCCATTTCGTACCACTCGTCGTCGGTCAGCCCGTTGTTGTTCCGGTCGATGGACACCATGACGATGCCCGGTTCGCAACTCCCGCCCTAATCCGGAGCCGAAGGGTTCGGGTTGGCATCTGCGTAGAATGCGTTGCCTAAGATTTTGAAGTCCTTTTGCCCGGGTACGTTGACCACGGTGTGGTCGAAACCGAACGTGACGTAGCCGCCGTATCCTCCCAAGGAAATCATGATGTCGTTCGTGCCCGATATGCTTTCCCGGGCTTTCCGGCACATGTCTTCTTCCGTGTCGCCTTCCTCATAGAGCGGCATGATGTTGACGAACTGTCCGGGGGCCGGACAGTATTCATACACTTCCGTGATATACCGGCTGTAAGCCACGCTTTCCTCCTCCACGTTGATTTCCACCTCCTGCATCACAGGAT
>DBFWRP010000225.1:0-7013 GCA_048222005.1 Muribaculaceae bacterium
GGGTGATAAGCTCCTTGAGCGGGAGGGTGCCGCGCAGACGGTCGTCGTTGTCAACCACATACACGTTGTAGACTTCGTCCATATCCTCGGCCTGCATCCTGAGCTGCTTGATGCATTCGGGCATGCTCCAGTTTTCGTTGACCACAAGCATTTCGGTTCCCATCAGACCGCCGGCGGTGTCTTCGTCGTATTTCAGCAGGTCGATGATGTCGCCGGCCTGATCTACGTCGTCGATATGCGAGAGCACCTCGTCGCGGTCCTCTTCATCAAGCTCCTGGATGAGGTCAACCGCCTCGTCGGAGTCGAGGTGGCCAACGAATTTCTTGGCGATGTCTTCCGGCTCCATGTCGCTGAGGAGCTTGTGGCGGTCCTCCTCGTCAAGTTCCATGAGCACGTCGGCAGCTTTGTCGCCGTCGAGCAGCCGATAGAGATATTCGGCCTGTTCCAGGTCAAGAGCGTCGTACAACTCGGCAATGTCGGCCGGGTGCAGCTCCTCGAGGAGCGCCTCGGCTCTGGCGTTGTCGCGGTCGGCAATTATCTGCCTGATATTGTCGAGATATTCTTCGTTGAACTCTTTCATTTGGCAGCCGGTGAAGAGTGGTTGGTGTGATGTGGTTTATGCCTTTTGGGCGTTTTTGGCGGCTTCTACAATGTTGGTCAGCTCGATGAACTGGCCGACCGACAGCTGTTCGGGCCGAAGTGCGAGCAGGGGAGAGTCGGGCATAGGCGCGCCGGCCGTGAGTAGCCCTTTCAGTGAGTTGCGCAGGGTTTTGCGTCGTTGGCCGAACGTGGTTTTCACCACGGTGCGGAACAGAGCTTCGTCGCATCCGAGCGTGTCGACATTGTTGCGTGTCAGCTTCACGACGCCCGATTTGACCTTTGGCGGCGGGTTGAACACATGCTCGTCGACGGTGAACAGATATTCCACATCGTACCATGTCTGGAGCAGTACGCTCAGAATGCCGCGTGACTTTGTGCCTGGAGGGGCTGCCAGGCGTTCGGCAACCTCTTTCTGCAGCATGCCCGAGCAGCATACTACAAGGTTGCGCCATTGGAGTATGTGGAAAAATATCTGCGAGGAGATGTTGTAGGGATAGTTGCCAATCACACACATCTTCTGTCCGTTGAAAAGTTCGCCGAGGTCGAGGCGCAGGAAGTCGGCCTCGAGGATGTGGCCGTCGAGGGCGGGCATGTTGGCTTTCAGCCATGACACGCTTTCGGTGTCGATTTCAACCACGGTGAGGTCGCACCCTTTTTCCACAAGGAACTGAGTCAGTACGCCCATGCCGGGACCGACTTCAACAACCGGGAGGTCGGTGAAACCGTCGATGGTATCGGCTATGCGGCGTGCCACATTGAGGTCGGTTAGGAAGTGCTGGCCAAGGGCCTTTTTGGGTCGGACGTTCTGCATGTGAGGTCTGCTTTAGATTGCAAAGGTATATAAAAAAGCTGAAAAGCGTTTTTTAGTATCGGTAAAAAACGCTTTTCAGCCCAAAAGGGTTTAATTCTGTGGAGGCAATGCCTGCGGACGCTGCAGTAGTTTTTGACTCTGCCGGACGCAATTTACGGCTTTACTATTGCAGTTACCGTTTCACTATTGCGGTGATGATGTTGTCGGCATAAAGCCCGCGGAGCAATGATTTCAGGTTGCTGCGTTTGATTGCCTGTGATTTCAGGATGACGAGCAGCTCGCATTTGTCTGCATTGATCAGGGGCTCAAGTACGCTGAGACGCTGAGGTTGAGGTAGCTGAACAATGTTTAGTGTATTTTGTGGCAACGCGGAGGTGAATGTCGGGTTCAGCAGGGCATCATTGTCGGATGGCTGCGGCAGGATCGTAACCTTCCGGCCTATGCGTTCGGTGCTTTCCTTCAGGGAGTTCAGGATGGTATCGGCATCGACATTCTTGCCGGCGCTCACAAGCAGCAGGTTCCCCTTCTGGTTTGCAAGCACCTGTTTGCGCAGGGCATCGAGCGATGCTGTGGTGTCGTCGCCGAGAACGGCTGCACGTTCCTCAAGGCCGATGGAGGCCAGGTCAGAGGGGTCTTCGATGCGGTTGCGCCACAGCAGGAGGACCAGCGCCAGCAGGGAGGGGCAAATCAGTCCCATGGCCAGTGCAATGCCCATCACGGTGTAGAGACGGGTTTTAGCGGGTTTGAGAGGCGCGTGCGGCGGGTCGATGACGAAGCCAAGGGTGGTGGTCGATGCCATCTGCAGGGCTGCGTTCTCGCGTTTCTGAAGCAGGAACAGATATAGTTCGTTCTTCAGCGTCTGGTCGCGCATGAGGGTGATGTATTTGCGCTCGTATTCAGGTAGTTTTGTTAGGCGGGATTGTGCGGTTGAGTTCAGCGACTTCATCGATTTCAGCCTCATGGCATTCTGGGTAAGCAGCCCGTCGACGTTCTGAAGCACCGATTTTCGGAGGGCGTCAATCTGTTCGTCAAGGGTGTTGAGGGCGATGTTGCCGCTTTTTGCCGATTTGGCAAGGGCCTGCCGCTGCAATATCAGCTCATTGTAGCCTTCGATGAGCGGATTCTTGGTGTCGGAGAGAACCGGAATCAGCTTATAGGATTCCTCGCTGTCGGTTTGCGACAGTTCTTTCCGAACCATGGTGTAGTAGTCCTGAACAGTCTGGGCGGCAGCTATTTCCGTGGTGTTGTCAATGGCGTTTTCCACAAGCAGTTCGGCCTCCTCTTTTATCGCGATAAGGTTGTTCTGGGTCTTGAATTTCTCCAGCTCCGCTTCTGAATCGGAAAGCGAGCCGAAGAGCTCGGCGATGCGGTCGTCGTAGAACTTCACTTCATCTCGGGCGTTTTCTGCGCGGCGCTCTATACGGCGCTGATTGTACTGGTTGAGATATTCGGCGAGCACGTCCTCGCAGTATGCGTCGCTTGGCCCTTTGAAATATAGCTTTACGGCATTGGATAGCTTGTCGGGGATTGAAGCGTACATGTTGTCCCACAGCTGGTAGGCGGCGGGGACGACGCCGCTCATCACGATGTCTATTTTCTGTGTGCCGTCGGGCTTGGCGGCCGATGCATCACCTTTGGTGAGGGTGACTTCGCCGTAGGGGGTGGACAGGGTGGCAGGTAGCTCCGCGTTCTTGACTTGGTCGAACACTGTTTTGCTGAAGCGGCGTTTGCGCATGGCAGTGGCGTTGACGCGGCCGTCGGGCAGCAGCTCGGTGCGGATCATGAACGATTTGCGAAGGGTGTCGGCAACTCCGGCAGGGAGCGCTGCGCGTATGGGAGTCTCCGGATAAAGCAATGATTTGGAGATGCCTTTGCGTTCTATGTAGGTGGTGGTGAGGTTGGCGGCACGCACAGTGCGCTCCGCCAGATCAAGCGATTTCAGCAGTGTAATCTCATTGTTGACCGATGATGATCCGAATCCGCCCACCGAGAACATGCGCATCATTCCTGCCAGACCTCCGGCGCGGGAAGCTGCCGAAGCGCCGGTGTCGGTTGAGCTTGCCTCGATCAGCATGGTTGCATCGGCACGATTCTTAGGCAATGACCGCGACAAGTAGATTATGGCTAGTGCGAATAAGGCTGCCAAAGTCAGCGCGTACACCCACCATAGGCGTTTCACCTCGCGGAGGTAACGGCGGAAATCGAGCGTGTTGCTTTCTGTTGAAGTTTTCATTATATTTTGAATCTTTTCGTTTTTTTTGGTGATTCCAGGACGGCGACTTCTTTAGACCTAGAAGATGTGTTTTTTTTTATTATGAGCCGTTTGCTTTGCCCACATATTATGCCCAGCAACATCATGGCTACGTGTCCTGATGGTTGGACAAAGGTATTGCCGCCGACACATTCAATCAGTACAAAACAGATGATGATAGAGCCGATGGAAAATAGATTTTTATATTTGGTTGTGTCGGACCTGATCAGAGATTTTAGATAGCGGTATGCAAAAATCCAGAAATAGATGAACAAGATAATGCCGACTATGCCCACCTGAGCCAGTGAAGCAAAGTAGAGGTCTGTTATAAAATCAGGCATGGTTGGACTGAGACCCCAGACTTTGTCGAGGTTGTATTCCGGGTATAGACCGGAATAATTGGCAGCTGATGGATGACTTGCATATGAGGCCAGTCCTGATCCGAACGGAAGGAAATCCCATAGGATTAATGGGGTGGTGACAAGCAATGCTGCTCGCGCCATGCTTGATGCCAGGTTTGGATCCAATATATCGGAGTTACCGGTAATAAAGTAGTATGTAATTTTGTTCCAGGCCACCGCGACTACTATAATGCATAGAGACAGCACCATCGCCATGTGTTTTATGTTTACATGCCTAAGTAGCCCGGGACGATAAAAGAAAAGAAAGAATATGGATATGACGAAACACCCATAATACTTTGAACGGGTGCAAAGCAGGCCTCCGCACAGCAGGAACAGGACAACGAGCCTGTCGTGTTTCGACAGATTGCCATCATTGTCGGTGGAACCGTACCAGTAGCTTATCGCTCCAATAAAAGCGAGAGAGCCCGCCACAAAGGGGTGTCCGAATATCAGTAGCGTAAATTGCAATCCCATCATCAGCACCAAGATGCTTATGCATCCCACCGCCAATGCTGAAATTTGCAATATACGTTTTTCTTTGTGAGTAAAAATCGGGGCAATGGCAAAAAAAGTGAAAAACGCCACAAACGGTTTTGATTCAAGCAATGCATCCAGCAGGACATATGGTACCGAATTGAAGTGTACTATGGTGAGTGAGTAGGCGGAATAAAACGCCATAATGCCCAAAAGAATCCACAGACCGGTATATTGCTTCCACCGGCCGTTGATGGTGCTGTCTGCAATGGCAAGGATTATCAGGAATACAGTGGCTGCCTCATCGATGAATGGCATGACCGTTTTGCTCACGAGCAGGCCTGCCAGCGAGAAAATATACAGGATGATAATGATACGGTCTGCTCTTAACATTACGGGCTATAGATTTATAACGTGGCGAAGCAATAAATATTACTTGACTCGCATGTTGCTATCATGGTTTGTTATATCGGAATAGATGGCGCGCCGCTGTTGTATTGATTTTTCCAGAGAAAAGTTTAGGGCTGTCTCAATGCACCGGTTTTTCACTCGTGTTCTGAACTCTGGGTCAGAGCAGGCTTTGATTGCTTCTGCAAAAGCTTCTGCGTCATGAGGGTTGGCTACAGTAAAGCCTGTTTCGTCTGGAATGATGTATTCCTTGATGCCTTGAATGGCGGTGCCTATCATAGGGACACCTGCGCACAACTGTTGTATTCCGGCCATGCCCAGTCCTTCTCTCAGCGATGGAATGGCGCCTATGTCGGCTGCATGAACCAGTTTGTGTATGTCGTTGCGGAACCCGAGAAATGTCAAGTTAAATCCGTGGGAAGCTGAAAGTGCGTTAAGTTCGTGAGTGATCGGTGATTCAGGATCTGCATGGCCGCATATTACTAGATGATAATTCTTGCAATGTTCAAGCAATGATAGCGCTCTTGCAATGACAATATGGTTCTTATGGATGCATACGGAACCAACAGCCATAATCATAATCTCGTTTTCGGTCACACCAATTGACTTTCGCAATTCCATTCTGTCAACATCCACGTTCATGTATTTGGCTACATCGCAACCTACTCCGTTTACCTTATACACAAGTGGCACATGCCATTTCAGGGCTTCGTTGTAATCATCGTCGTTGATTGTTACCACTGCATCACAGAAGCGGCTTGCGGATGTCTCGAGAATCCGGAAAAATATGCGTTTAAGGCGTGAGGACAGGGCGTTGACTGGCATGCCGTGGACGAAATATATTACTTTTGTCCCAAGTTTATGTTGCCTTGCGGCTGCAATGCGGGCAATAAGTCCCAAAACCGTGGTATGACAGATTATTAAATCAAAGTGCTCGTTGTTTAGCCATCGGCGATATTGTCGCAGGCAGGCCATATTCTGGCGGTTAAACAGTGATGAGTAATCGCAGCGGATGTCCTTGAAATGCGCGCCTCGCCGGTCAATCTCATTGAGTGTATGCGTCTCGTTTGCCTGATTCCCCGCCGCTACAGTTACATCATATCCCAATTCATGCAGAAGGTCGATATCCTCCATGATGAACCACATGAATCCTGTCGTATTTGTTGCTATCAGAGCTTTAGGCTTATTCGACATAATTGATTAAGCTGTTTTTGGTTGTGTTTTAATGATAACGTAAAAGTTGAATATTTATTTGAAATACCGGATGGTATATGGTCGGGCTGAAGCGGATTGAGCTGCCGGCAGGGTCGTTACAAGCGGACAATAAACAGCTTGTGCATGACGTTAATATAAAATGTTGCTATATTCCTGAGATTAGATGGACGCAAAACAATCCGGACGCGGGAAGAAATTCCTGAACGACCTGAAAATATATACGATAGGGAATGTGGGGTCAAAGCTGATCACATTCCTCTTGGTTCCATTTTACACATATTTTATCACAGATCCGGCGGAATTCGGTTATTACGACATGTGCTTCACGGTTGTGTTCTGCATCTGTCCGTTCATTTTGCTGCAATTAAACGACGGGAGTTTCCGTTTCCTGATTGAGACCGACGACCGAAAACGTCAGGCGGAGGTGATTACATATTCAGTTAATCGAATTGCCGTGAACATGATTCTATGCCTGAGTCTGGGAGGCGTTGTGTTTCTTTTCGGCAATATCCGTTACCTGTGGTATGTCATAGCGTTTGCCATAGCGCAGGCAGCGTATGATGATATGTTGCAGACCGTCAGGGGGCTTGGCCGTCAGCGCTTGTTTGTCCTGGCTAGTATCTGCAATGCATTCCTGATTGCTGTGTTCAGTGTGGTCTCCGTAGCCGTGCTGCGCATGGGGGTTGCCGGAATATTCATCGCCAACATTGCATCCAGGTTTTCGATGTCGTTGGTGATGATATGGCAACTGCACCTGTTCCGTGATTATTATGGCAAGGCGCCGGTTGATAAAACGGTTGGCCGCCAGCTTATGCGGTATTGTCTGCCATTGTTGCCGTCGGTTCTTATC
>DBFWRP010000226.1:0-1892 GCA_048222005.1 Muribaculaceae bacterium
CTTGGATAAGTTCGGATAAGCTCCGCTCCCCTCAAAAATCGAAGGCAACCTGCCGGGAATCTTGTCCCTTCAGGTTGCCTTGGTTTATATCTTTCAATCGCTGTATCGTATCAGAGCACGCGGCGCACGCTCAGGAACCGCTTGGCATAATATGGAGCGGAAACACGGTCGATGCTGATTCCGCTGCTTACCGATGCGTGTATGAACGTGATCTCGCCTGTCACGGCATCGTTGTCAATCACAATGCCCACATGGCCTACACGTCCGGAACGCGAATTGCGGCCGGTGAAGAACAGCAAATCGCCAGGCTCTGCCTCCTCGCGCTTGATCTGCACGCCCTGTGTGGCCTGCGCGGCCGAGGATGCGTTGAGATTATATCCGAACTGACGGAACACATACCCTGTGAATCCCGAGCAGTCAAAACCCTTGGGCGATTTTCCACCACGCACATAGCGTGTGCCCATAAACTTTTTGGCATACGAAATCATGTCGGCCACCATGTCGGAGTTTCCTCCGCCAAGGTCGTCGAGCAGCTCCATCCCGGCGGCAGGCACAATCTCGAAAGGATTGGTGCGCGACACCGATGCGTATGTGAGTTCGTCCTCTGCCATAGCTTCGGCCGAGGCGCCATGAGGCTGTTCCGTGTGAGTTTTGGTGCTGGAGTTTTTCGCTGTGGCGGTATGCTTCCGGGCCGCACCGGCAGGAATAACTGCCACGGCCATACAGAGTGCTATCGTCAGAAGGTATCGGGTCATAGGTTGGTTATATCTGATGCCGGCTGAAATGTGACATATATGCCGGCTGTCATGAATTTCGCCCCATAGAAAAGAGAAGCGGAAAAGGGCGACAAAAAAAGAATCGTCCGGAAAGAATCTGAAATCCAACCGAACGATTGCAAAGTTACTAAAATGAGGGATTAACCGAAAGCGGGCTTCACCTAATTATATTCATTTTATGTTAAAAAGGTTAAAACCTGGCGAGGTCCCGCCAAGCCTGTTTCCGGCGCAAGCCATGTGAGTCAGAACAGCCATGCCGCCGTAACAGTCCAGAAGCGGTTCTTGGCGTCGACGCCCACCGGACCGTAGAGCGATGTGTCGCCCGAAGCCGAATTATTGATTCCCAGACCATAGGAGGCAGCCAGTTCCACCTTGTTCACTATTTTCAGGCCGAAACCGAAGTTCCATGCAAAATCGAACGTCCGGTTGTTCCATGCATCCTTAACGTTCTTGCTGGAAATGAGGAACGAGAAGTCGGGACCTGTGGTTAGGAACGGCGTGACGAATTTGCCCACAAGAGGCAGACCGATATTCCAGCGGAAGTTGATGGGGAGCTCGATATAGTCGCGGCCGATGTTGACGGTGGAATTATCTTCGGGATCACCGAAATCTGCCATCACCTTTGTGGAGCGGTGGGTGTACATCAGCGATGCATCGAAGCCAATGTTGATAATCGGGGCCACAAACTGCATCATCACACCACCGGTGAAGCCTGAGCGGTTATCGCTGTCGAAAGCGTTCTCGTTGAATTTAAGTTCATTGATTGTCATACCGGCCTTGACACCGAAACGCACCGGCGAACCGGCCTGCGCGCTGAAACCCACAGCGCCTACTGCAAACATGCAGCAGCAAAGCATCATTTTTGCAAGTTTTCTCATAATCATTCTATATGTTAAATTACTGTCATTCCTCATAATATGGCACTGATGCCCGCTCCGGAGCGCCACTCACATGCCCGAATCCCCGCCTGAACAGCGGCACGGCGCAGAGAGGCAAAGTTACATAAATTTTCCAAATTCTGCCGGAAAAAGCTTATCTTTGCCCTGACGTAGACAAAAAAAACACCCGCAAATGGACGCAGACAAAAGATTAAAGCTGGAAGAAGAAGTGGTAAAG
>DBFWRP010000227.1:0-9526 GCA_048222005.1 Muribaculaceae bacterium
ATATTGGCATGTTCACCCCGTGAAAAGAGCATCCCGATGAGCGGAGTAAGGCCATATGAGAACCCCATGCTGCAAAGCAGCACCACATTGAATATGTTGACCACGAAGGATGATGCCGCCAGCGCCTGTGTGGAGTAGTGCCCCACCATGATGTTGTCGGCAAAGCCGACAATGATGGCACTTACCTGAGCAATAAGAACAGGAAACGCCAGTCGCAAAAGAGTCAGACATCTTTTGAACATAACGGAAAAATAGATTCGGATAATGCGTACGGTACATATATGATGAAAGGCGCCGCAGGTTGGATGCGGCGCCTGTGCATCAGCGATGCAAAGATACGCATTTTGTGCCTCTCCGGCACAATGAACATTAGATAATATCTGTGTACATATGTTATAGACTGCGTTTGAGTGCCGGAATGGCGAACAGACCGATGCAGAACAGCGATACCAGCGGCACAATGCCGGCAAGGGCTATGATCTGTGGGGTCAGACCGTGGTGAACGGTGGCATGTACAGCATAGACCCATGTTGCAATCAGACCGATGGCGGCTATTACATAACAGACAATTTCCATTATGCTTGTGCCTGATTGCTGTGTGGGCTCGGGGAGTCGGTTCATCACCTTACGTGAGAACCAGGGGGATTCCGGGGATTCCGGAAGCTGAGTCTTGAATGCCTGTCGCAATGCGTCGTCGGCTTTTTTCTGTGATATGTTATTATGTTTCATATGGTCGTGTTTCATATTAGCGGATGTTTGACATGTGGGTTCTCGCGCGGTTCAGATGTGATTTTACAGTGCCCTCGGGCATTGACGTCACTTTGCTTATCTGTTTTATCGGCATGTCCTCAAGATAAAACAGCAATGCCACGATTCTTTCTTTTTCCGGCAGGGCGTCCAGAAGAACTTTTACGTCAATCTGTGCTTCCGTGGAATCTTGCTCGTGGCACGACAGATGTGAATCAGGAGGTGCGGCATCCAGCGGGAGGGAATATGCCGCCGATTTTTTACGTCTGTAGGATACAAATTCATTGACAGCGATACGGTAAAGCCAGGTCTTGAAGCCTGACATTCCATGAAAAGAGCGGATGGCCAGCCAAGCCTTTATGAATGTTTCCTGCGACAAGTCATCGGTCAGGGCTGCATCACCGTCGGTCAGGTTGAAGAGGAACCGTCGCAGGCCGTCCTGAAAAGCCACCACCAGCCGCGAGAAAGCCTCGCGGTTGTCGGTGGCCATGCAGAGGGCCAGAAGTTTCATCTCTTCGAATTTGCTGATCATCGTCTGGTGTAATGCTCAGGTTGGACGGATATTGCCGTATGTTGTTAAGGCTTGGCTGTTGGGTTGGAGACGGGAGTGAGGAGAATGAGCTCAGGCGTTTGGCTGGTTGTTATTGCTGTCGGGGGTGTGCTGAGTGTTGCACGGTGGATTGGGATGCGTGTTCTGCGGAGGAGTGAAGGGAGGACGGTTGGGATTGTGAGGCATTCCCTGATACGGGGGCATGGGCTGGGGTGGCACAGGAGGTGTGGGATATTGCCGGTTGTTCTGTTTGGGTTTGATAGTGGTTGCGGGAACATAGAAATAACCTATCATCTTGCCTATGCCGAGCAGAAGCATTACCAGGCCTCCAAGGAGCCATATGTCCGGGCCTACCTTGACAACAGTATATAATGACAAAGCGGCTCCTATTGCAATCAGGGTTACTGCCGACGAGAATTTGCCGGAATCGCGGTTGGTGGCAGGCTGGATCTGCATGGCTTTGATGTCCTGCCTGATCTGCTGGGGCGCAGCGTCGGGGGCGTTCGGCGCCATTTCTCCGTTTATGATGTTGTAATTGTTGGGCTGTCCGGTGTAGAACGTCTCGGGAAGCTGATAGCCGGCATTTATGGCCTGCTCTATGATGGAGTTGCGTTCGCGGTTGCGTTTGATGAAGAACCGCATAATGATCCAGACGATAAAGCCGATGGTGAGGCATGGGATGAGAAAAATCACGATAATCAGCACGACGACATTGTTGGCGATGTTTTCCTCAAGCAATGCATCCGGTGTGTCCTCACGGTGCATCCTGTAATATGATTCATCGATTTCGTCGAACTCTGTCTCGGCATTCTCAACAGCTTCGTCAGAATGGAAGTTGATGATTGCAGCACTGTCCGATGTTGCGACTATGGAAACGGTATCCGTTGGCGTTGCAACTGTCAGGCTCGCGGAATCAGGAGCATTTGCGTTCGTGGCTTTGGGCGAGGAGGTCTGCGCTGAGGCCGAAATCATTGCTGCGATAGCAATAAAAGCTAAGATTTTTCTCTTTATCATGGTGGTATGTATTATTTTGTCGGGTTGATGAATTGTGAATTATGCTTATCCGGAGCCGATGAAACTGTGTCCTTCGGTCGGAATTGCATCTTTTAGACGTGGTCCCGTCGGGAAAGGTTGCAAAATAGTGAAAAATTTTTTCTTAACAAAAAAAGGCGTTACTTTGCAGTGGATATAAACTCGTTTCAGCTATGGTTACATTCCCTAATGCTAAAATAAATCTCGGACTTGACATACTCAATCGTCGTGCCGACGGATACCATGATATATCTACGGTGATGGTTCCTGTCCCCTGGTGTGATATATTGGAAGTGGTTCCGTCGGGTGATGGCCGTGACCATCTGGCTACAAGTGGTCGTCCAGTGGCCTGCCCTCCCGAAAAGAATCTTGTAATGCGGGCTGTCGGGGCATTGAGAGAGCATTTGGAGTTTCCAGGTGTTGACATTCATCTGCACAAGGTTATTCCCGATGGCGCAGGCCTTGGCGGCGGTTCGGCCGATGCAGCTTTTGCATTGACTGCCATCGACAGCCTTTTCGGGCTGGAAGCCGGCGCAGACCGCCTTGCCGGAATCGTGTCGGCTGTGGGTGCGGACTGCCCGTTCTTTATATATAATGTGCCGATGTTGTGT
This sequence comes from Muribaculaceae bacterium, assembly GCA_048222005.1. Taxonomy (GTDB): domain Bacteria; phylum Bacteroidota; class Bacteroidia; order Bacteroidales; family Muribaculaceae; genus UBA7173. The sequence goes on from DBFWRP010000227.1 coordinate 2,941, forward strand.
ACCGGCATAGGCACAGATCTGTCGCCGTTGAAGTTTGCATTGCCCGAGCCGTGGTGGATTGCAATTGTCAAACCTCCGGTTTCGGTTCCGACAAAGGAGGCGTATGCTCACGTGGTGCCTGGGCTGCCAGATGTAAATGTCGCCGAAATAGTCACCGCTGTGGATTGCCGCCGGTGGCAGGGGCTGTTGAAGAATGATTTCGAAACTTCGGTATTCCCAACTTATCCCCGCATAGGGCAGATAAAAGCCGGATTGCTTGCCATGGGTGCGGTTTATGCCTCAATGTCGGGCAGCGGGTCGGCGGTGTTTGCTTTGTTCGATAAACCCGAGGCCGAGCGTGAGGTGTCAGCGGCATTTCCTGATTGCGACATATTTTTCAAGCAGTTCACCATCGGTTAAACTCTACTGAAAATCCAGTTGTTATATCTGTATAAGTTCTAAGATTGCACTGTATTTGGGCGCATTGTGTTAAAAACGCGTCTGGCGGTGCAATTTTGGCAAAGTTTTTGCATGTTGACATTTAAGAGTGAAATTATTTATGAAACATAAATTCTACCGTAATATGGATAAACATAATATAAATTCCGATAAAGCCTCCAAGGCTGGGATGCAGCCTGAGATAGAAGATAACAACGTTGAGGTTAACGATGTGGAAACTGCTGCCGAAGGGCTTCCAGACGATGAGAATGTGGAGGCTGCCGAGCTTGAGCAACTGAAGAATCTGCTTGCCCAAAAGGAGTCGGAAGTGGAAAAAGAGAAAAAGGAATATCTGTTTCTGATGGCCGAATTCGACAATTTCCGCAAACGCACTTTGCGTGAACGCACAGATCTGATTAAGACTGCTGCGGAGAAGGCTTTGAAAGGGATTCTGCCGATTGTCGATGATTTCGAACGAGGTCTTGATGCCATCAAAGATTCCACCGACGCTCAGGTGGTGAAGGAAGGGATGGAGTTGATATACAACAAGTTCGTGAAATATCTGGCCGACAATGGTGTCAAGGCAATAGAGTCCACCGGTTCCGATTTTGATACCGAACTTCACGAGGCCGTGGCAATGGTGCCGGCTGAAAACGACGGCGAGAAGGGCAAGGTGAAGGACACTGTCCTAAAGGGTTACATGATCAACGACAAGGTGCTCCGTCACGCTAAGGTCGTTGTAGCCCAGTGATGGGATGTGGATGTTCAGGCTAAGATCAATCGAATACGCTATAATTTGATATGGAGCAGAAAAGAGATTATTATGAGGTGCTTGGGGTGTCGAAGACCGCAACGCCCGATGAAATAAAAAAGGCGTACCGCAAGCTCGCCATCAAATATCACCCCGACCGTAATCCGGACAATAAGGAGGCCGAGGAGAAGTTCAAGGAAGCAGCCGAAGCCTACGAAGTGCTTTCCAACGAGGAGAAGCGCCAGAAGTACGATCAGTTCGGTCACTCAATGGGACCTCAAGGATTTGGCGGTCAGGGTGGCTACTATTCGGCCGGAGGAATGTCGATGGAAGATATCTTCTCGCAGTTCGGCGATATTTTCGGAGGTCACTTCAATTTTGGCGGAGGTTTCAGTGGTGCCGCAGGAGGTCGTCAGTCGCGTTATGCCCGTAAACCTCAGCGCCGTGGCTCCGATCTGCGCATAACCGTAAAGATGAACCTCGCCGAAATCGCAACTGGCGTTGACAAGACCTTGCGCATTCCTACAAATGTGAAATGTGAGTTCTGCAACGGAACCGGTGCGAAGGACGGCACGGCATTGAACACCTGCCCCACCTGTCACGGAACAGGAACAGTAAGTCAGGTAGTTCAAGGATTCTTCGGCCCGCAGGAGGCTGTCAGTGTATGCCCGCAATGTGAAGGTGAAGGCAAGGTAATATCGGAGGTCTGCACACATTGCCACGGCGAAGGCACACAGCGTAAGGATGAACTTGTATCATTCCATATCCCGGCCGGCGTTCAGGACGGCATGACGCTTACAGTGAAAGGTAAGGGTAATGCTCCGCGACGCGGAGGCGTGAACGGCGATCTTCTTGTGGTGATTCAGGAGGTTAAGCATCCGGAGCTGATTCGCGATGGTAACGATGTGATTTACAATCTGATGCTTGATGTATCTACGGCCGCACTCGGAGGTGCTGTCGAAGTGCCCACCATCACTGGCCGAGCCCGTCTGAACATCCCTGCCGGCACTCAGCCTGGCAAGGTGCTCCGTTTGCGAGGCAAAGGCATCCCCTCTCCCGATTCAAGCGGAACGGGCGATGAGCTTGTCAACGTCATGGTCTACATTCCTGAAAATCTCGATGATGAGGAGCGCAAAGCTTTTGATTCGCTCAAGAATAAGCCGAATATGACACCGTCGGAATCAACCAAACACCGATTGTTCTCAAAGCTGAAACACATTTTTGAGTAAATCTGATATGGATTGACATAATCTGACAACAAAAACAAGGCCCCGGCAGAATCCACTACATCCTGTCGGGGCTTTTGCATACTGACGCATCACACGATTAAGTGTAATTGATGCATAGTAACAATTTAAGGGTGCTGCGGCTTCTCTCTATGGAGAGGCCAGCAGCACCCTTAGGTTTTTCTGCAATGAAACTTGTGGGTGGCGGGGTTAGTCCGCCTGCTGCTCACGCGGATAATTTATGCGTCGCATCTCAAAAATGAGTTGGCCATCGTTTGAATACATGGCAATCGTGTCGTTGCCTGTGGCTTTTGCTGTCTCCACCATTTCCAGGCCAAGCAGGAATTCGGTTTCTCTGGAATTGGGCGGGCAAGCCATGCGTGTGGTTCCGATGTTTACAAACTGCATGGAATTGTTCTTGTCCGGGTCAATGAATAGATTGCCGTTGAAGATGTTGCAGCCGGTTGTGCCGTGAATCTGCAGGTCGGGTATATTTATGGTCATTGTGGCCGCATCCTCTGCTCCTTCTGCCGGCATGGGCGTGCCATTCAGGGAGGTGATTGACCATGCTCCGTTCAGGAAGTCCATATTGTGCCGGCGTAACACCATTATCACCGAGCCGCCGATGCCTTTGAGATCAAGGAAGGTGTTGGGGCCCGCCTGGCGCGCCGTATAGGACGAAACCTCACTTAGCGCAAGGTTAATCAGATATTCAAACGGCGCATCGCTGCACATTTTCATTGTTGCGATGATGTTGTCGAGCTTCAGTCCACCGTTTCCAGTGAGTGACATGTCGCCGTTGACGATGTTGCATCCGTTCGAACCATAAAACCGTTGTGCGGCAAGGTCAAAATTGATGTATGGCCTTTCTTCGCCAGTGACAATGTTGTTGCGAACACTGTAGATGGTCCATTCCCCATTGATGGAGAAGTCGGACGGAAGTGTTGCGTTGTTGTCATTCTTGTTTTGCTTGGTCGATGTTGGTGTAACCTTATTTTCCGTGTCAAGAGCCGCGACTTCTTTGCGTGCTTCCATTACTTCGGCCGATGTCACCTTTTCGGCAGCATTGTTTTTCTTGTTTTTTATCGGTTTTGATTTCTGCTGTTTTTTTTCAGCCGTATCCTTTGCCTTCTGCTTTTTCGGTGGAGCAAGAGGCTGATTTTTTTTACCGTTCTGAGTGAGTTCTTCTCCTGAGCCTGTGACCACATGCTTTTTTGAGCTGTCAAGCAGCGCACAGCCGGTAGTGGCCGAGAGGATTCCGGCCGACAAAGCTGCAATTACGATTGCCTTGATCAATGTTCTGTTCATATTCGTCGTTTATGTATTCGATGTTTATGTGGCCGTCTGTGCAGGTGTGCCATGGCAGGAGCATCCGTTAATGCGCAGACTGCTACTACAAATATAACATTTATAAGGACAACTATTTAGTAATTTAACCTAAATTTTTGCTACATTTGCAATTATTTAGAGATTTATCCATGAAAACCTCAATCTTACATACACGGCTCTCAGGCGCTGTTGCCAGAGCCGGTCTGTTCACATCGGGAGCCATGTTCATTCTGGCATTTTCCTCTTCGTCCATTTCTGCGGCATCGGTCCAGGAGAAATTCACATATGTTGACGGCAATGGCCGCATGCGTAACCCACAGGGTGAGGAAGTGCGGTATTATGGGACCAACTACACAGTGCCGTTTGCACATGCGTACCGTGCGCTTAATGCCCTTGGCGTGGATCATAAAAAAGCTATCGACAGGGATGTGTACCATATGAAACGCCTTGGACTTAATGCATTCAGGATGCATCTGTGGGATGTAGAGATATCCGACAGTGTCGGGAATCTGCTTGACAACACACATCTTGACCTGCTTGATTACCTGATCGGGAAGATGGAGGAGAACGGCATAGACGTAATTCTGACCGCACAGACCAATTTCGGCAATGGTTATCCGGAGAAGAATGTTGATACCGGCGGATACTCATACGATTACGAGAAATGCAAGATGCATGAGGACCAGGCAGCCATTGCTGCCCAGCGTAATTATATAAAGCAGCTTGTGGAGCACCGTAACCCGTACACCGGCCGGACTTATGCGGAAGACCCTCGAATTATCGCTATGGAGGTGAACAATGAGCCGTGTCACACCTCATCGCCGGCGCAAGTCACGGCCTATATCAATTCAATGGTTGAGTCAATGCACAATGGCGGATGGGAGAAACCGATTCTCTATAACGTAAGCCACAACGGCGACATGGTGCAGGGCTATTATGATGCCGATATACAAGGCACTACATATCAATGGTATCCTATCGGTCTGGTTTCCGGACATGAACGCAAGGGAAATTTCCTGCCCTATGTCGACCGGTACGGCATTCCGTTTGCTGATGTGAATGGATTCAACGACAAAGCGAAAATTGTCTACGAGTTTGACCCTGCCGACATGCTGGAGAGCTATCTCTTCCCGGCGGTGGCGCGTACTTTTGCTTCGGAGGGTTTCCAGTGGGCCACACAATTTGCCTATGACCCCATCGATATGGCCCGTTTCAATACCGAATATCAGACACACTATTTGAATCTCGCCTATACCCCGCAGAAAGCCATTGGGATGAAAATTGCCGCCAAGGTGATGCAGGCGACGCCCTATGACGGTCCAGCAGCCAAGCGGCCTGTATATCCGGCAGATACGGTGTTTGGTAACGCCACAGTCAGCTATAGGCGTAATCTTTCAGTATGGAACGCTCCGGAAGAATTTTTCTACACAAACGATGTGACCGAGGTGCCGGTAGATGCGAAAAAGCTGAAACATATTGCAGGCTACGGCACATCAGCCATGGTGGAATATCAGGGGCGTGGTGCTTACTTCCTTGATGAAATAAAGCCCGGGGTCTGGCGGCTTGAGGTGATGCCCGATGTGCTTTATAGTTCCGACCCTTTTGCAAAGCCATCGCTTCACCGCGAAATGGCACATATCATCAACGCCTGTCATACCATGTGCGTCAGATTGCCGCAGTTGTCTGAAAAGTTCTTCTACCGGCCTATTTCAGATTCGGCAGAGGTTAGACTGGCGGCAGATGGTGTGATGGATGTATGTCCGGGAGTGTATGTGCTGTCGGATTCGGAGCGTGCACTATCGCATATTTCCGCATCTACTCCGGTCGACGGAATCAAAGCCGGAGATTTTGTGATGCCTCCGGTCACCCCGGTTAGCCCTCACATCAACCACACTGCTTCGGTAAGCCATTATAAAAGTGAGCCGCTTGTGATAGAAGCAGAGGCTTTCGGCGATGTCATGCCCGATTCACTCGTGATATATCCTTCGGATGTGTCGTTCTGGCGTGACGACAATAAACTTTACACCATGCATAAAGTTGCCCCCTATCTGTTCAGGGTAGAGATTCCGGCTGACGACCTGCGTTGGCGCAACACGTTCAATTACCGTGTTGTTTTCCCTGATGCCATCGCCGCAGATGCCACGGCTCTTACCAAAGCGGACAAGACAGACATGACATTCCCAGGCGCGTTGGAGGGCAATCCATTGGACTGGGGGACGGCTGATGGTGCGTATTACAGCACAAGGCTTCTTGATAAGGATGCGCCGGTTATACTTCTGAACGGGCCGGATGGTCTGGATGGTGTCGATGTCAGCACGATTCCCGATCATTGGGGCCGCAGTCGTGTAGGGCTTGCCCAACTGTCGCCTGTAGGTGATGATGCCGTTGAGGTCGTTGTCACCCCGGGAACGGACAGCGTGAATACGATCCTGTCAAAATATGTGCGCCCGCTGATAGCTCCGCTTTCCGGCATGTTGAATCCGTCGGAGTTGCGTATTAAGACCGGAAAAATCGAGAACATGCGCGGTGCATCTGTGGCTGTCACGGATATTGACGGATTCACATATTCCTGTCCTGTGGCTCTGACTCCATATTCAGAAATTATTGTCCCGTTGGCTGATTTTAAATTGTCGCCCACCTTGCTTGTGCCTGCCCCCTATCCAACTTTTCTCGGTCGCGAGTTCGTCCCCGAAGATGCAGGACAGGTTCTTAATGTTCAGGACATTGAAAAGCTGCAGTTGATTTTCCCGGCCGAACAATCAGGCATTCAGGCATCGGCAGAAGTGATTGGCGTCTGGCTGCAGTGATATGCAGGATTTTGTATCTTTAAGCATAGCGCAGTGATTATTAACTGCCGTTAAGC
>DBFWRP010000228.1:0-8416 GCA_048222005.1 Muribaculaceae bacterium
CTGCTAATCTATCTATTGAATTGATAGCTTTATCGTTTCAATCCTTTGGATTTCTTATCATTCCACGGAAGTTCCGAAGACACCCCTCCACCACTGGTGCCGACATGAACCTCTGCCTGTCCACCGGCGGCAAGAGTGAAAGCAGCGCCCAACAGCTCGGCCTGCTTCACGCTTACCTGTTCCTGCGGCTCGAATACGGCGTTGACAAATTCCTCGTCCGTGATCTGGCCGTTAAAATGTCTTTGGGCCACATCATAGTCTATCTGGAATTTGGTGTCCTCAAAAAGCTCCTCGCCGACCCGTGTCCAGATGTGGAGCGACGGGTTCCGGTAGTTGGACACGTTGATTCGGACAAGCTCGGCACCGGATGAGAGGCTATAACGCTGAGGGTTTGCCTTACGGTCAAGCAGGCCTATTTGTTTTCGCTGCCTGTCTATGACGGCATCTTTCTCTTCTGACTGCCGCTCGGCGGTCTCCGCCCTGCGGATGGCTGCGTCTATCTCTTTCTGGTAGCCGTTCCGCAGCTTTTCGATTCCTGATTTATGTTGCTCCTGCAACCGTGCCTTTTCTGCCTGAAGAGCCTTAATCTGTTTATTGAGTTCGGCAATCTTCTCATCCTTGTCCGATAGTTCCTTTTTCGCTTTGGCAAGGTCTCCCTTGCCGAACCACGAGAGGATGGTGTTCCTGCCCTCCTGCGCCTTCTCCACATCTGCCTGCAACTTGGCTATGTCCTCCTCATAACGGATGACCTGCTGCCTGTAATAATCCGAATTTGCCTGATGTTTGGCGGTGGAGCCGACAATGCCTCGCTGCAGCCCGAACGGTTTCATGGCCGCAGCATAGCTGTTCTGGTATTCGTGCAGCCGCGTACGTCGCATCACATCATCCGCCGACAGCCGGGGACCGGATTTCGTTTCATACTTCTTCTCACCCTCACGTTTCCTGCGGACTCGCTCCCCGGTCACAATGGGAACGATGGTGGCGTGCAGGTGGGGAGTCTTCTCGTCCATGTGCAGCACGCACGATACAAGGTTCTCATTCCCGAATGTATCCCTTAGCCATTTGAGGTTGGCATCAATCCAACAGTCCAGTCTGCCGCCATTGGCAATCTTCATCATCTGTTCATGTGTCCCGGTCAGGATGATACGGATGGCTTTTGTCTGGTTTTTGCCGACCTTTCGGCGCAGTCCGGCGGTATTGATGCGGTGCTGTACCGCCTCGGTGCGGCTGGACACGCCATCGGGAAACTTGACCAGTTCCCGGTTGAGATGTGTCCGGCCAGCATCGGCATTGTCCGGGACATATTTCTTCCCCTTGGCATCCTTTCTTTCTATATGGCATGACATACCAGAGTCATTACCGCTGCCACGCTGCAGGTGGCAGACCGCGTATTGTGTATTACTCATATCCGTTCGTTTTATGATTATAATTTCTGTTGTAAAATCCCGTCCTATTACCGGAGGCATATATTTGAAGTCGGAGGGACATCCCTCGGCCTATGGGCTTTTTGACTGCCGGAAGCGGAGCGGAGGCGGTGAAAATGCCCTAATATGCTACGGGATTTTACAACCCCTTTTTCATGGGACAGCAAGCTGTCCGATACCTTTCCGTCATTCCACCCTCCCTGCATCCACCAGTTCGAGGCCGAAGGTGTCGATGAAGGTCTGCAGTACGGGGTTGCGTTCTATCATCCTCGCAAGAATCATCTGCGGCGTGTCCTCCATCAGCAGGAAGTCGGCAATGTCCAGTCCCTGACTGCGCTGTTCATTGGTCGCGATCCTTTCCAGCAGGTCGGAACATGTGGCACGCCTGCATATGGATTTCAGCAGCGGCAGCCATCGCCGCCATTCTTCCGTTGCCTTAAGGTCGGGGAAAAGAATCACCTCCCGTCCGTCCAATGCCTGCACCGCTTCGCCGTTGAAGCACCCGTGTATCCCTCCGGTGGCAAGCCAGATGAAGTCGGGGATGAAATGGGCGGCGACCAGTGCCGTCTTCTCGCTCTCGACAATGGCTACAGGTTTGGCAGACATTACGGCGGAGTTGTCCGACAGCAGATGTTCTCCGAACAGGCACTGCTTCATCCTGAAATCCTGCACCTTCCTCACGGAATGCACCCAGCTGACTTGGTTAAAAGGCTCCTTGATACGGTGTCCGGTTACGGCATCGTAGCCCATGATCTTGCCCGCACGCACGTTGCTGTTCCGGTCTATCTGCCAGAATACGGTCGCACCGCCCCACCTCCTTGAGGTACCGACCCTGTATAGGCTGAATAGCTTGTCCACATTCTCCTTGCCCATCACTTTGGTAAAGTATCGGTACAAGGGGTTGATGTCGTACCTGCGCATGGACTGCTCCACCCAATCAGAGGGAAGAAAAGAAATCCGTGGTTTCTGTTCGGGCAATGCTCTTGCTGGCGGTCTTGCAGCTATCGGTGTGCCGCCAAACCTTTCCTGCCCATTCAATCTTTCTTTGACAGCCGGATTGTCCCGGAAGTATTCTTTCGGTGTGTTGTGGTAACCGCAACTGTTGATATGGTCGCACATGCCTACGCTGTCAGGGAAGGAAATCTCTCCCGCCTCGTCGATATAACGGGTGAAGCAGGCTTTCCTGCCGCACTCCGGACAGACGGTCTTGCTGCCCGGACGGTATTTCTGAAGATGGAATCTGTATTCGGTCATGATGCTCTCTTTTGTGGATTCCTGCAAGTGGAAACCGTCATTTGCAGTTTGCAGTTCCTGCAGTCTTGCAGGAAATACCTGTTTTTAGAACCCTGAAACTGCAAAACTGCAAAGACTGCAGGCTGCAACGAGGGGGTCATCCGTTGCAGTCTGGGGGTGACGGTTCATTGTCTGTCATATTAAATTTACCAGATTTATCATATATGATTTTCTCGTAATGCCCGGCCTTGGACTTCCGCAGCAGCCTGCTCCTGCAAAGCTCCTTGAGGTAGTTCATCACCGTGCGCTCGCTGACATTCTGCAATTCCTTCCCAATGGCGATGGCAGTTTTCGTGTCGAACGTGTCCGGCAACAGCGACAGCAGCACCTTGGGCGGATCCTCGCACATGTCCTCCGCCACGAATGAGCGGATGCGGCGGTACGAGTCCTCGAAGTAGCCGTTCAGCCGGATGGCGGCTTTGACGGAAGCCAGATCCACAAACTGTAGATGGCTCTCGTCGATGGCATACCGCAACACCTGCATGAGCAGGGCCAGCCGTGCCACTTGCGCCGGATGCTTCATCTCGCGACTCTCCACTTGGGCGTCGTCCTCTATCCGGTTGATGCGTTCCACTTTCCTGTTCCACCAAGAGAAGAAATATTCCCTTGCCTCCCTGTCCATAGACAGCACATGGGGCATCCTTTCTTCCTCTCCCGTGTCATAGTCCAAGGCGAGTACCTTGCCAAGTATCTGTTCCCATCGTGCCGCCGCCATGGAAGCCCTGTCCTCCCCGCCATCATCCCAATCGGTCCATTTTGGCACTTCACGGGACTTGGGAAGCACGAACAGGATGCGGTCGAGCAGGCCGTTTTCCTCGAAGCCTTTCGTCAGCAGTTCATGCACACGCTTGGTCTGCGTGGTCCCGATGATGTTGATGCACGGCTGTTCAATATGCACAGGTATAGTGTTGCTGACCCTTGTCACATCCAGTGCCCCGCCGCTCCATGCCGTGAGCAGCTGCTCTATGAGTTGCCCGTTGGTGTAGCGGTTGGCGGAGTTGAACATGCCCATTATCTCGTCCACCAGAATGACCACGCTGCGGGGATTGCTGTTATGTGTCAGCAGTAGCGATTCCGGAGTGAAGTCGGAAACGACGGTGCGTCGCAGTACGGGCTTCCTACCGCTCTCCCCGGCGGCCTTCCATGCCTCCAGTTCCGACTCATACGCCCTGAACAGGGCGTAGTCGTGCTTCCGTATGGGGCGGTATGCCGCCTCCAGCGGCGGTGTCTTGCCCAGTCCCGGCCTGCCCACGAGGATGATGTAGAGGGCGGCGTTGCTCTGCCACTCGCCTTTGATGCGGATACGGTAGGTGCCTCCCAATGCGGCCGATACCGCCGACAGCATGGCCGTCGCGATGAACTCGGTCTTGTAGTTCTCGTACCGGTCCATGTCGAGTATGACGGACTGCACGGCCTGCGGAAAGACATCCAGAGGGAAGCCTGTATCACTGATATGCTCCGCCTCCATGCGGATCATGTTGCACAGTTCAAGTCGGGTGTTTGTCATGTCAGCCATTTTTCTTCTTGCAATAGGATGTCACACTCTCGGACTTGCCTCCCGTCTGCACACGGCGGACATCCGATCTGGCATACATGTTCTTGTTGCCCACCTTGACGGGGACGAGGTAGCCGCGCTTCGCCCACAGGTTGAGCGTCCCCTCGCACACGTTCAGCAGCTCACGCACCTGTCTTGTGTTGAGCCATGTCTCTTCCGCCACACGCCGCATCTCCGCATTCAGTTCTTCCTGCCGGGCCGCCATCGTGCGCTGCACGATGGCCTCGGCAAACATCTTAAGGTCGGCTGGCGTGACTTCCAGTTTCACGTTCGCGCCCTGCTCAACCAGACTTTCTATGGTAATCATAAATATCAGTTTTGAATTTTGTGATGACCATCTTCAAAAGTTCCCTGATGCCTCCCTTTCGATGGCGTATAAAAGAGAAGCACCGCCGACCCTCGGGAAAAGGATTGACGGTGCAAAAGTATATTGGAATTGAAACAGATTGATATATAATGCCTTGTCTTAAATTGTCATGACCATTCAAGTCTGCATGACCATGTAAAACGGCTCGTTTTACCCTATCCGGCCGCAGTTTCCGCTTCATCATCGGCAGCGATTTCTCTGATTTCCGCTGCCAGTGTCCGGTACAGTTCCCGGTTCTCGTCACTCTCGATAAGAGGTGCCATCTGGTCTTTCCCGTCCTTGATGACATGCTTTGCCGCCTTCAGGAAGCCGACCGCCTGCCGTATGGCGCTTTCGCTTTTCAGCGATGGCAGGTCGGGAAACTGCAATGCCATCCCCACGCTGTACTCCTTCGCGGCGTGCATTCCGGCCACCAGCCGCAGGTCTTTCAGCACATAGAACGGGAGTGCCTGATGGACGGCACTCGTGTTTATGGAAACGAAACGGCGGATACATTGTATAACCGCTTCTTTATTTCCGCACTTGAGATAATCCGCAAGTGGTCGCTCCTGTATCTTTTTCTTTCCTGCCGTCCGCAACGCTTGCGGTGCCGTGCCGATACCGGATCCCGTTGTGCTTGTCTGAATGCTTCCGGTATCATTACCGCCCATCTTGTCCTTTACGGACTGCAAAGCCCATTCGCCGATGCCGCCTTTCTCAATCGCGTCCTTCATGGCGAAGTGTCTGTTCCAGTCCTCCTGCGTGCGGAAGCCGTTCTTTATGGACACCTCGATAATCTGCCTGACGACAATGGAACAGCCCATCCTCTCGGCGTTCCCTGCCTTGGGATGCCCGGCCTGCCTGCTGACCATGTCCACCATGGCCTCGAAGCTCTTGCCGTAATACAGCCAGCTCAATACAAGAGGGGCGGACAAGGTCACGCAGCGTTTTCTCAGGCTCTGTCTGAAAATGTATTTCATTCTGCCCCAGAATGTGGTCGGAGGCGGGGCTGTGTCTTCTTCCCTCTGTTTCCTGTAAAGTTCCACGATCTTCCCCGGCACCGCGTTCTCCTTGAAATGGAGGTCTATGTTTCTAAAGCCGTCCGTGCTGTCGTCACACCATGACATCTGCCATTCCTTTTTGATGCCGGGCAGTTGTCTGAATATGGCACGGCATACGGCAAGGTACTGCACCTCGTTCCCGTCCGCCATCATTTTCGCGAAGCGGCGGTATTCTTCCCTGTGCGCGTCCTTCCACTGGAGGATGTCAGCCTTGAACTGTTCGTATGTCAATTTCTGCTCGTCCATATTCATATTGCATTGTCTGTGGAGGGGAAACAGGGAAATTATCAGTCTAAAAGGTTTACCAGCTCCTTCTTCATCTCGTCGTCAATTTTGCGGTACCGTGCGAAGGCCCGGCTTCCTTCCGAATGTCCCGACATAGAGGCTATCAGGTTCGGGTCCTTGACCTGCCTGTAGAGATTGCCGATGAAGGTCTTGCGTGCCGTATGGGTAGATGCCACCTCATACAAGGGTCTTGCCACGTCCTCCCTTGTCTTGGGGTCGAGGACTATGACCTTGCGGTCGATGCCCACATACTTGAGTATCTCCTTTATCTTCTTGTTGTAGCCGAAGTGCGAGAACCGGGGGAGCAGGGCGTTCTCCAGATCCTTGTAGCGTTCAAGTATCTCCCGTGCCTTTTGGTTGAGCGGTACACGCACCGTATTGGCATGCTCCATCTTCGTCTTCTGCGGGATGTACTCCACGAAGCCGTCCACGATGTTGGCCTTGGTCAGCCTGTTCAGGTCGCTCACGCGGCATCCTATCAGGCACTGGAACATGAAGATGTCGCGGTAAACCGGATAGGTAGGCCCCATGCCGCTCAGGTCTGCATAGTACACCTTGTCACGCTCTTCAAGTGTCAGGTAGAACGGGTCGCCGTACATCGGCCGGGCAATCTGGTACTGGTCGAAGGGATTGTTCCTTGTCAGTCCGCGCTTGATGCACCACTTGACGACGGTGCGGATGCGGTAGAGCGAGCCCGACATGCTGTTCTCGGAACGCTTCTGCCCGACATCGCGGTGCTTCTCGTTCCGGTAGAATACGGGATACATGTCCACATATTTGTATTCCTCCTGCATCCACAACTTGAAGTCCCTGATGTCGTCAGCCGTTATGGTATCGATGCAGAGGTGAAAGCCCCGCTGATGCAGCACCTCGTGGCGGAAACGCTCGTAGCGCAGCACCTTGTTGAGATTGTCGAGGTGGTGCTTGCGGCTTTCGTCCGCGAGCGGTGTTTCCTCGATGTATCTCCGTATCTGGTACGAGAGCAGGTACTCGTCGGCCCTGTTGCCGCCCCTCGCGTTGATGTTGGGATGGTGGTATTCCTCTATCAGGCTTTTGAGCCAGTTGCCGTCCACGCCCCGGTGGTACTCTTTCGTGATAAGGTGGGTAATCTGCTGCACGTCCTTGTCGAAGCCCATCTTCTTCTCCTCCGACACCAGAGCCACGCGGGGCTTGTAGCCCTGCCTTTCCGGGCTCCAGTGGTTGGGGTTGATGGAGAGTTCGCTCGCGGCCTTGATGTCCACGCCGCCGATGTCACGGACACGGAAATAGATCCGTGCCTGGTCGGTGATGTTGTTCTTGGCGGCGGTCTTCCGGATGAATGCGGTCACTTTCATATGTATGTCCTCCTTTCTGTCTTAGTCTATCATGTCCACAAGCCTGCGCTTCATGTCATCGTCTATCGTGCGGTAGCGGCTGAACGCCCTGCTGCCCTCCACATGCCCCGACATGGAGGCGATAAGGTTTGGGTCGGGCACCTGCCTGTATAGGTTGCCCACGAAGGTCTTGCGTGCCGTGTGGCTCGTGGCCACCTCGTACAAGGGTCTTTGCACGGTATTGTAGCCGTGCGTGTCGAAGATGGTGACCATCCTGTCTATGCCGCAACGCTTCAGCAGTTCCCGTATGCCGAGGTTGTAGGTGTGTATCTGCCTGAACGGGAACAGTCTGTCGGAATTGGCATCGTATCGTTCCAGTATCTTCAACGCCTTTTCGTGCAGCGGCACCCTGACGGTCTTCGCCTGACATTTCTTCGTCTTCTGCGGCATGTATTCCAGAAAACCGTCCTTGATATTGTCCCTTGTGAGACGGTAAAGGTCACCCACGCGACAGCCGACATAGCAGTGGAACACGAAGATGTCACGGATGACGGCCAGCTTCGGGTTGTCGCTCAGGTCTGCGTCATACAGGATGTTTCTTTCTTCGGAAGTGAGGAAAAACGGGTCGCCGTAGGTAGGCTCCTTGCAACCGTAGAGGGCATAGACCTCGTTGTCGGAATACTTCATCTTCTTGCACCAGTGCAGGAAAGTGCAGAAAAGGTTCATGATGTTGATGACGGTCGTACCGGAAAGCGGCCTCGGACGGTGGTTGATGAGTAGGCGGGGAGCATAGAAGTCGGGATATTCCTGCCGCAGCAGGTGTTCGTTCACCACATAATCCCGGAAAGCGTTCATCTGCTCCAACGTGACGGTCTCCACGAAGAGGGTGAAGTCCGCCTCGCCCAGTATCTCCCGGCGGTAGTCGTGGTAGCGGGTCATCTTGCGCTCGAAGCGGACGATATGCTCCTTTGTTCTCTCCGCACCGTCAAACTTCTCCAGATACTCGTGGACACGGGCGAGCAGGTTCGGGTGGTTGCGCTCGAAGGCACGGGCAGGGTACAGCACATCTTCAATGACCTGCCTCATCCACCTGCTGTCCGCCTTGTCCGAAAAGGTCTTCTCCGCCCGCTCTATGATGG
>DBFWRP010000229.1:0-5365 GCA_048222005.1 Muribaculaceae bacterium
TATTTCGAGTATAAAATTATTGCCTGTTTGCATCGCATGCCAGTATAACGATAACCGTCAGGCCTGTTTGATGTTTTTGATGGTAGTTGCAAAGATACGATTTTGCCGTGAAATATTTTTAATCGGTCCCCATTTTTTACCCCTATTTCAGTTAAATTACGCTTTTGATGTTAAACCGGTGTTGATTTCGATAGTAAATTTTTAACTTTGCAGCCGTGAAACCAGTGCCGACAATGCATGAGTGCTTTCAGTGCTATCATATGCCCATATCATGCAGTGACAGTCGGGGTATCCACATGTTATAATTCATATGTCAAAAAGGAAAAAAGAACTCCCGCTGCTGGAGAATGTTGAGATAACGGCTGTGGCTGCTGAGGGCAATGCCATAGCGCGGGTTGATGACCTGGTTGTGTTTGTGCCATACGGTGCTCCCGGTGATGTGGCCAACATCAAGCTTGACCGCAAGAAAAGGTCGTATGCCGAAGGGCATATCGAATCGATTGTCACCCCTTCGCCCGTTCGGACAACACCCCGTTGCACCCATTTCGGCACCTGTGGAGGTTGCCGCTGGCAGCATCTCCCCTATGAATTTCAGCTTGCAAGCAAGCAACAGCAGGTAGTTGATGCCCTGACTCGCATTGCCAAGGTCGAGCTTCCCACGATTTCGCCGATAATCGGTTCCGGCAAAATATGGGCGTACCGCAACAAGATGGAGTATACTTTCTCGAACAAGCGGTGGATTACATGGGAACAGCTGCGCTCAGGCGAGGATGTCGGCGACCGTTCCGGTGCCGGATTCCATATCCCAGGCGCATTCGACAAAGTGCTTGACATAGAGTCCTGCCACCTGCAGGATTCGTTGGGCGACCGCATCCGTCTGCATCTCAAGCAATACGGCATCGAACACGGTCTGCCCTTCTACGATCTGAGAGCCCAGCAGGGGTGTCTGCGCACGTTGATGATACGCATATTGTCAACCGGCGAGGTGATGGTCGTGGTGGTTTTCGGCGAGAATGCTCCGGAGGTGATCAAGGACACTCTTGATGATTTACGCTCGGCCTTCCCTGAAATAACATCGCTGATGTATGTGGTGAACACCAAGCTGAACGACACAATCGGGGATCTTGATGTGCAGTTGCATTCCGGGAGTGAATTCGTGGAGGAGGAGATGGACGGCCTGCGTTTCCGCATAGGTCCGAAATCGTTCTATCAGACCAACTCGTTGCAGGCCTATGAGCTCTATAAAGTTGCCAGAGACTTTGCCGGACTGACGGGCGATGAACTTGTCTACGACCTTTACACAGGAACAGGAACCATTGCGAATTTTGTTGCCCGGCAGGCACGCAAAGTCATTGGCATCGAATATGTGGCCGATGCAATCGAAGATGCAAAGATTAATTCGGCGGTCAACGGCATAACGAACACGGAATTTTTTGCAGGCGACATGAAGAACGTCCTGACTGATGATTTTGTGGCTGAACACGGACGGCCGGATGTAATGATTGTCGACCCGCCTCGCGCCGGTATGCATGAGGATGTTGTCAATGTCATTCTGAACGCTGCGCCCGAACGGATTGTCTACGTCAGCTGCAATCCGGCCACACAGGCACGCGACATTGCGTTGCTCGATAAACTATATCGGGTAGAGGCGGTGCAGCCGGTCGATATGTTCCCGCACACCCATCATGTGGAGAATGTGGTTAAACTGTGCCGCCGTTGAACTACACTTCCGGCGCGCTACAGATTTGAGTTGTAGTAAGCCGGATTGCCTGTGACTTCCTCACCTATGAAATCCGGGCGGTTAAAAGTGGCTTCCGCGTGCGGAAGTTCAATCTCTGCGACCACAAGTCCCTCATGTGAACCGTGAAACTCGTCAACTTCCCAGTTGTAAGTGCCATCCGGCACTATATAACGGGTCTTGCTGATTACGCTCCCCTGTGCACAGCGGTCAAGCATCGCCTCGGCATCGGCTACCGGAACTGCATATTCCCATTCATCGCGCACACAGCCGTGATTTTTGCCTTTTACCGTAAGAAATGCCTTGTTGCCTGCAATCCTTACCCGCACTGTAGCTTCGGGCAGGCGGCTCAGGTAGCCCTGTTTGATTCTTGTCGCGGTTGTGGAAAGTTCCCGAAAAGTGGAATTTTTCACCAAAAACTTCCGCTCTATCTCTTTAGCCATATTTTTCGGTTTGTAAATGCTTAACTTTGCAAAGTTAAGCATTCGTTCAGACTCAACACGACTTTGAAAATAGTTAATTCCATAACAGGTACAATAATATTCTTTTTTCTATGTTCCTTTCCTCTGGCTGTGTCAGGCGCGAAACCACCTGTCAGCGCGGACGAGGATGGTGACACGTTGCGCGGAGTGACGCTTCAGGAGGTTGTCGTCAGGCGGACAAAGGAGAAATATTCCAAGCGCAACAACCCTGCGGTGGAATTTGTGAACCGTATCCGTCGGGCTCGTAGAGCCAACGACCCGCGGCGCAATGACTACTACAACTACCGTAAATATGAGCGCATGACATTCGGGCTGCATGATTTTCATGTGGCAGATTCCGCCGCTTCCGGAGGTAAACCGGGCAAGTTCGTTTTCCTGAAGGACTTTGTCGACACTCTGGACGTTACCGGCACGCCGGTATTGCCGCTGTCGGTAAAGGAAAAGGTGTCCGATGTGATCTACCGCAGACAACCAGAGGGGGAAAAGGAGATTGTACGCGCTGTGAGGCAGAACGGCATCGATGATATAGCCGACCTGCAGAACATACAGACGATGGTGGAGGACGTGTT
Source organism: Muribaculaceae bacterium (assembly GCA_048222005.1). GTDB lineage: Bacteria > Bacteroidota > Bacteroidia > Bacteroidales > Muribaculaceae > UBA7173. The sequence goes on from DBFWRP010000229.1 coordinate 2,790, forward strand.
CCGCGAGGTTGACCTGTATGACGACAACATCAATCTCCTGCAAAATCGTTTTGTCAGTCCGCTTTCGCCCATTGCACCGGATTTCTATAAATTTTATCTGACCGACACCGTAACAATCAACAACGCACGATGCATTGTTCTGAGTTTCGCTCCGCGCAATCCGGCCACCTTTGGATTTTTAGGCCGTCTATACGTCGAGGAAGGCGATACTACGATGTTTGTGAAGAGGGTGGACATGGGGGTCTCCCCTACCATCAACCTGAATTTCATAGACCGTCTGAAAATCATTCAGGAATACGCCAAGGCTCCAGATGGCTCGCGCCTGAAAACGCTGGATGAATTCAATGCTGTAATTACCGTCATAAAAGGTACCCCGAGCATGTATGCCCGCCGTGCCACGGGGTATACCGGCCATTCGTTTGCACCATCGCCCTACAGTGCATATTTCGACAAGCTGGGAACAGAATTCACCGACGATGAAGCATACGACCGCAGCGACGATTTCTGGTCTGACAACACACCTGTTGTCCCGTCGAGGAATGAACCCCGCATGAAACAGCTTCTCGCAGCATTGAGGTCCGTGCCGGTCTATCGTTATGTGGAAAGGTTCGTCAAGCTCATGGTGGTGGGTTATGTGCCCACCGGTAATCCATCAAAATTCGACATCGGACCGCTGAACACATTTGTCAGCGGCAATTCGGTGGAGGGACTGCGGTTACGCGCCGGTGGCATCACTACTGCCAACCTGTCGCCGCACTGGTTTGCGCGCGGATATGCGGCCTACGGCACACGCGACAACAAATGGAAATATAACGCCGAAGTAGAGTATTCATTCAACCGGAAAAAATACCATTCGCGCGAGTTTCCGATACATTCCGTCAGAGTGAATCATCGTTACGACATTGATCAGCTCGGTCAGCATTACATGTTCACCAATGCCGACAATGTGTTTCTTGCCCTTAAACGCGGTGACAACCATCTGATCACCTATAAACGTGAGACTGCCATGGAATATAAGCTCGAGCTTGCCAACAATTTGTCGGTGACTGTAGGTGCCTCGGTGGAGCGTCAGGAACCGGGGCCCTGGGTTCGGCTGACTACAACGGACGGATTTGCACTGAATCATTTCGATGAAACGCTGTTCAATGTGCAACTCCGATACGCACCGGGTGAAAAATTCTATCAGACAAAGTCCTCGCGCATACCCATCAATCTTGACCCCTGGGTTGTGGTGCTAAGTCATACCTTCGCTCCTGAAGGTCTGTTCGGAAGCCGTTACCCGGTGAACCGCACCGAGCTGAGCGTACAGAAACGCTTCTGGTTCTCGGCTTTCGGTTTTGCGGACATAATTCTCAAGGGTGGACACGAATGGAGCCGGACGTCATATTTCCATCTGCTCACGCCCAACGCCAACCTGTCATACACCATACAGCCTGAAAGTTTCGCACTGCTCAATCCGCTCGAGTTCATCAACGATTCATTCGTCAGCTGGGACGTGACGTATTGGCTGAACGGGGCGCTGTTCAACTATGTGCCGCTGTTGAAGAAACTGAAATTGCGTGAGGTGGTGGCATTCCGTGGATGGATTGGCCGTTTGACTTCAAAAAACAATCCCGCAGAGGAAGCATCTGCAGGAGATGTGGGTGGCAGGCATCCGCTGCTTCTGTTCCCGGCTGAAGCGTTGGCGACGCCTATGCACCGCCGTCCGTACATGGAAATCAGTGCCGGAATCGACAACTTCCTGAAATGTCTGCGTATCGATTATGTATGGCGCCTTTCCTACCGCAATGTCCCGGGTGTTGACCGCTCAGGATTGCGCATAGCCTTCCACATGACCTTCTGATATGGTTCAGCGGAACTGGACAATTGAGACAACGCCGTCTCGCTTACCCACCATTGATGCAGCGGAATACAAAAAAAGAGTGGGGCCTTCACAGGTGCCACTCTCTCCATTCATCACATTATGCTTACAATTAAGTGCTCTTGTTTGCTGTAGTAGTCTTTGTGTCAATATCTTGCCTCGACTATGGGCCAGTCGATTATGTCCCAAAGTGCATTTAGCGCGTCGGCACGTCGGTTCTGGTAGTCGAGATAGTATGCATGCTCCCAGACGTCGAACGTCAGGATGGGCGTAAGCCCGTCGGTGATCGGGTTCCCGGCATTTCCTTCCTGGGTGATGAATAGGCGTCCGCTGTTGTCGCGCGACAGCCACACCCATCCGGAGCCGAACAGTTTTGTGCCGGCTTCGACAAATTCTTTCTTGAAATTTTCGAACGAACCGAAATCGCGGTCAATTGCCTTGCGCAAATCCCCTTCTGGCTCTCCACCTCCGTCGGGAGAAAACGAGAAGAAATAAAAGATATGATTCCAGGCCTGCGAAGCGTTGTTGAATAACGGTCCTTTCGCATCATGGATTACATCCTCAAGAGGCAATTCGGCAAATTCAGTGCCTTCAATCAGTTTGTTGAGATTGTCAATGTAGGCTTGTTCATGTTTGCCGTAATGGAATTCGATTGTACGCCTGCTGATCACTGGTTCGAGAGCATCTTCTGCGTAAGGAAGTTGTGGTTTAGTGT
>DBFWRP010000023.1:0-1091 GCA_048222005.1 Muribaculaceae bacterium
GGTCAGACCGTTCAGGTTGCGTTCCGTCACTATGACATCACCGACATGTTCAGGCTCAACCTCGACCTCGTTGAAGCTGATGCAGGCGGCAGCATCCCCAACACTCCCGTACCTCCCACTGATGCACCCATCACTGAGGCACCCATCACCGAGGCACCCATCACCGAGGCACCCATCACCGAGGCGCCCATCACCGAGGCGCCCATCACCGAGGCACCCATCACTGAGGCACCCATCACTGATGAGCCTGTAACTCCCGCACCCGGTGACGTTATCTTCAGCGTCGGCGGCGTACACTATGTTGCAGCAGGCAGCCAGGTCAGCGTCGATCTCACCATCGACGGTGAATATGAGGCAAACGGCATGAACATCTGGGTACAGTACGACGCAGAGAAGCTCACGCTCAACAGCGTTGACGAAGGCGAGATTATGAAGGCCATCAAGGATCTTGGCGGCATGAACATCCTCGACTTCCAGAGCATCCCCGGCAGCGTACGCCTCGGCTCCATGCTTCCCACCGACCCGGTAAGCGGCAGCGGCAAGATCTTCACCATGAACTTCACCGTTGCGGAAGGCCTTGAGGACGGCACGGAAATGCCCATCGAGATCCTCGTTAAGGAATTCTTCAACATGCCCGTAGGCGGCGAGAACACGCCCATCGCGTTCTTCGCAGAGAACGGTTCAATCATAGTCGGCAGCGAGCCCATCGTCACCGATGAGCCCGGCGTCACCGATGAACCCACCGCAGTTCCCACCGATGCTCCCAATCCGCCTATAACCGGCGCAATGAGCCTCATCGGCGTTGGTATTGCAGCGATCGTTGCGAGCGCAGGCGTTGTTATCTTCCGCAAGAAGGAAGAAGACTGAGCCTAACCTCGGTGCAGTGCGGCCGAAAGGCCGGCATTGCAGCAAACTGAATTGATTCACCCCGACTTTGTCGGGCGGCGGACCCCGCAGAGCGCAAGCCCTGCGGGGTTCGTGCGCTGCGGAGAGACAGAGCGCGGAAAAGTTCAAAAATAATGGGTAAAAACTTCAAATTCTTATATACTTGCTATGAAATGCGGTGCATAGTATAATGAATTCTTAAGAAC
>DBFWRP010000230.1:0-1002 GCA_048222005.1 Muribaculaceae bacterium
ATCGCCAATCTGGCAAAACAGCCTGTACCTGATGTAGTGAACACAGCATACCACGTCAACAACCTCTCTTTCGGTCCGGAATACTTCGTCCCGAAACCGGTAGACCCGCGCCTCATCACCGAGGTGTCCATGGCTGTGGCCAAAGCTGCCATGGAAAGCGGAGTGGCCCGCAAGCCCATCGAAAACTGGGACGCTTACGCCCTCCACTTGAAGGAACTGATGGGGTATGAGTCGAAACTGACCCGCCAGTTGAGAGATACGGCCCGCCGCAATCCCCAACGCGTGGTGTTTGCCGAGGGTATCCACCCCAACATGCTGAAAGCCGCCGTGGAAGCCAAGGCTGAAGGCATCTGCCATCCTATCCTGTTGGGTAACGACGAGCGTATCGAGAAATTGGCGAAGGAACTCGATCTCAGCCTGGAAGGCATCGAAATCGTCAACCTGCGCCACGACCGCGAAGCCGAACGCCGCGAACGTTATGCCAAGATACTGGCCGAGAAGAAAGCCCGCGAAGGTTATACATTCGAAGAGGCCAACGACAAGATGTTCGAGCGCAACTACTTCGGCATGATGATGGTAGAGACTGGCGAAGCGGACGCATTCATCACGGGCGTGTACACCAAATATTCCAATACGATCAAGGTCGCCAAAGAAGTCATCGGCATACAACCGGAATACAACCATTTCGGTACCATGCACATCATGAACAGTAAGAAAGGTACGTACTTCCTGGCGGACACACTTATCAACCGCCATCCCGACACGGAAACGATGATAGACATTGCACGGCTATCCGAAAAGACCGTGCGTTTCTTCAATCACGAACCGGTCATCGCCATGTTGTCCTATTCCAATTTCGGAACGGACACATGCGGAAGCCCGGCCAGCATCCATAAAGCCGTAAAGTACATGCAGGAGAACTACCCGAACCTACCCATCGACGGCGAGATGCAGGTGAACTTCGCCATGAACAACGAGCTGCGCGACCGTAAGTACCCGTCC
>DBFWRP010000231.1:0-8546 GCA_048222005.1 Muribaculaceae bacterium
AGTGACATCCGGGTTTAAAAAGGAGATATCCGACAAGATTGAAGGCTTTGAGGCGCAATTGCGGATTGTGCCGGTCAGTGGGGGTGCCGACATCCGGGAGGCGGGCATTATGCCGGTTGATTGTTCCGGCCCTTTGTTGTCGGTGATTGAAACCGCTTTGAGGGGATATGCTTCCGGCAAGAATCTTGAAATAACCCCTGTGGCTACTTGTGCCGGACTGCTCAAAACGCCCGACAACTTTGCCGGGGTGATGTTCAAGGCTTATGGCGAGGATGCCGGCATGCGGTTCGAGGCATCAAACCTGGTTGAAGGTGCATTGCCTGACGATTCAATAAATCCGAAAGGCATAATGATTTCGGAGGCTACAGCCCGGTCGCTTGGGCTGGAGGTGGGCAGCCGCATAAATGCCTATTTTTTTGCCGGCGACGGAGTGAGGCCAAGGCGATACGATGTGACAGGTATTTACAACAGCGGATTCGGCGATTTCGACCGTGTCATGGCCTATATGCCAAAGGCTGCTATCGACAATCTGCTGCATATTGACCCGACGCAGGGGGAGGCCATAGAAGTGCGCGGCATGGACCCAAATGACATTGCGGCTGCCGCTGTCGGCCTGCAGGGCGCGTTGAACACTGCGTTCGTCACGGGCGAGATTCAGGCACTGTACAATGTGATTGATGTCTACACTTCGGGGGCTGCCTATTTCAACTGGCTTGCCATGCTGGACACCAACATCGTAGTTGTGCTCGTGCTGATGGGATGTGTCAGCGGTTTTATGCTTGTGTCATGTCTGCTCATTCTCATTCTGCAGCGTGTTCGTATGGTCGGCCTGTTGAAAGCCATGGGGGCAACCGACGGGCAGATCAAGGCCGTGTTCCTGCGGCTCGGGCTGCGGGTGGTGATGGCCGGGCTGGCCGTCGGCAATGTGCTGGCCCTTGCGCTGCTGGCCAGTGAAGCCTTATGGCATTGGATGCCGCTTGACCCTGAGTCGTATTATCTGAGCAGTGTGCCTGTGGATCTGTCATTCGCGGCATGGGCGACACTCAATGCCTCTGCGGCGGCCGGAGCGCTGTTGCTTATGCTTGTGCCGGCTGCGTTGGTGTCGCGTCTGCAGGTGGCAAGGACAATGCGATGGGAGTGACAGTATGTGCCGGTGTATAGCCGTAACAGCTGGAATCGTGGTGAATGAAATAAAAAAATAAACCGGATGGACTTTTTGGCATAAAATTTGTTATACATTCAATAGCACTCTTTAACAGATATGGAGGCGCGAGTGGCGCCGCCGGGTGCTGTAATTCAAAAATAATTAGTTAACTTTGCACAGGACAGACAGTGCAGTCCATTGAAACAACGCTTCAACAGACATGACAGAAAAAAGCACCAAAACAGTCAATACAGAAATTAAGGAAATCAGCGATACAGAACTCAGAAACCGCATTATAGATGCCATTCAGGACAAGAAAGGCCGCGGCATTACGTTAATGGACCTTTCAGGTATAGAATCGGCGCCTACACGGGAATTCATTATATGCGAAGGCCGCACACCGCAGCAGGTAGCTGCCATTGCCGACAATGTGCGCGACCAGCTGCTGGAGCAAGTGAGGGTGAAACCCTACAATTACGACGGCTACCGCAATGCCCGCTGGATAGTGGTGGACTACGGTTCGGTGATGGTGCATGTGTTTGTGCCCGACGACCGCACGCTCTATAGTCTGGAAGAGCTTTGGAGTGATGCCGTGGTTACGGAAATTCCCGATTTCGACTGACACGCCGCCAGCATGCAGTTTGCTGCTGCGCGGAGCCTGACGAATCCGTCAGTCCTTCCTCCTCCTCTCCGTCCCGTTTATAAATTTACTTATCTCCCTTACGCACTATAGCTTATGCCCGAAAACCTCCCCGGCGGCAATAAGAAACGCCCACAGATAAAGTTCAGCATGTACTGGATGTACGTGTTCATCGGCATGTTCCTGGTAGGAATGTGGTACGTGGGCGATAATCCAGCCACAAAAAAAGTCACATATTCCGAGTTTGAGAATTATATCACGGACTCCATCAATTCGCATGCCCATGGTATAACCAAAATCGTTGTCGAGAAACGCAAGGGCACTGCCGAGGCCATGCTGAGCGATTCGCTGGCAAAGGTGGTGTTTCACGAGAACCAGATCAAGAGCGGCAGTCCGGCGGTGATTACGACCACGCTCCCGTCGACCGACGAATTTGCCCGTAAAATCGACCTGTGGAAGCAGAACGGCATCTACACCGGTCCGGTTGATTACGACGAGGGGAGCGATTTCGGTTCGCTGCTGTGGAATTTCGGACCGATACTGATTCTCATAGCCTTCTGGTTCTTCATCATGCGGCGCATGACCAACCGCGACGGGGGGCCCGGCGGGGTGTTCTCCGTAGGGAAATCGAAGGCGCAGGTGTTCGACAAGGATAACGCCATGAAGGTTACATTCGCCGATGTGGCCGGACTGTCGGAAGCCAAGACCGAAATAGAGGAGATTGTGGAGTTCCTGAAGAACCCCGGACGTTACACCGACCTCGGCGGTAAAATCCCCAAGGGCGCGCTCCTTGTAGGCCCTCCCGGAACAGGAAAAACGCTTCTTGCCAAAGCTGTGGCAGGGGAGGCCAACGTGCCGTTCTTCTCCATGTCGGGATCGGATTTCGTGGAGATGTTTGTGGGTGTCGGTGCCTCGCGAGTGCGCGACCTCTTTCAGAAAGCCAAGGAGAAGGCGCCCTGCATCGTGTTCATCGACGAGATTGACGCCGTTGGACGTGCTCGTGGCAAGAATCCCAATATGGGTGCTAACGACGAGCGTGAAAATACACTCAACCAGCTGCTCACCGAAATGGACGGTTTCGGCACCAACAGCGGTGTGATCATACTGGCCGCCACCAACCGAGCCGACATTCTCGACAAGGCCCTGCTGCGTGCAGGCCGTTTTGACCGTCAGATTTACGTGGAGCTGCCCGAACTCAACGACCGCGTCGCCATCTTCAACGTTCATCTCAAAGGCATCAAGACCGACGAGAGTGTGGATGTGGAGCTGCTTGCACGCCAGACTCCCGGCTTCTCCGGCGCCGATATAGCCAACGTATGCAACGAGGCCGCCCTGATTGCCGCACGTCACAACAAGGATCACGTGCAGAAACAGGATTTCATCGATGCAGTCGACCGTATTATAGGCGGTCTTGAGAAGCGTTCGAAGATAACCACAACGGAGGAGAAGAAGGCGATAGCTTGCCATGAGGCCGGCCACGCCACTGTGTCGTGGCATCTGCAGTATGCCAATCCACTTATCAAGGTGACCATCGTGCCGCGAGGCAAGGCACTCGGAGCCGCATGGTATCTTCCTGAGGAACGGCAGATAACACCCGCGCAGGCTTTGCTCGACGAGATGTGTTCCACCCTTGGCGGACGTGCTGCCGAGGAACTGTTCCTGGGACGTATCTCCACCGGAGCTGCCAACGACCTTGAGCGCGTCACCAAGCAGGCATATGCCATGGTGGTGTATTACGGCATGAGCGAGCGTCTGCCCAACCTGTCCTACTACGACTCTACCGGACAGGCCTACGGATTCTCCAAACCCTACAGCGACGACCGCGCACGCATGATCGACGAGGAGGTGTCGCGCATTATAAGCGAGCAGTATGAACGTGCGAAAGCTATTTTGCGCGAGCATGCCAAGGGGCATAATGAGTTGGCCGAAGTGCTCTACAGCCGTGAGGTGATTTTCACCGAGGATGTGGAACACATATTCGGCAAACGCAAGTGGGCTTCGCGCACCGACGAGATTCTCGCGGCGCAGCAGCTTGCCGAAAAGCAGGCCGCCGAGGCGAAGGCGAAATCAGCATCCGGAGACGGTGTGGTTGATGTGGAGGCGAAAGAAGTTACCGTCACCACGCCTCCCGCGTCGATGCCTCCCATCCCGTCGTTGAAACCGGCGCAGCCGGCTCCGGCCGATGATGCGTCTGCCAGCGATGACTCAGCAGACAAGGCCGGGAAAGAACCGGCCGACGCCTCTGAGGGCGATAAAAAAGTGTGAGGCCACGGGTCGCGGCTCATAAGCCGTTCCTGTTGCTGATGTTCCGCATTCAGTCGGGAAATGTTGTATAACCGCTGAATTTCGGTCAACGATGTAGGGACGCACGGTCTGTGCGTCCGACAATTGACTGATAGACAATATATGTTTCACGGACGCACAGACTGTGCGTCCCTACATTTTTGGATTATGCAACACCCTCTGATGCGTTTTGGAGTCGATATTGTTTCTTAGTGAAAGATCTTTATGTTAAGCATAAGTAAGGAGCAGTTACTGGAATTTCCAGAGGTGAAATATCCCGGCAAAGTGATAATGGTTGACAGTGCGGCCAAAAGCCGCAGTGCCCTGTCGTATCTTAACCGGGTGGACCAGGTGGGATTCGACACGGAGACACGTCCGTCGTTTCAGAAATTCCGCCACTATAATGTGTCGTTGGCTCAGATTTCGTGCGGCGACGAGTGCTTTCTGTTCAGATTGAAGCAGATCGGCGCGATTGACAGTTTCCTCAAATTTCTGGCCAACGGCCGTGTGCAGAAGATTGGTCTGTCGCTCAAGGATGATTTTCACCAGTTGCGTCAGCTCGGCGCTTTCGAGCCGGCAGGTTTTGTGGAACTGCAGTCGTATGTCAAAGAGTTCGGCATCGCCGACAACAGCCTGCAACGCATTTTCGGCATTATTTTTAACAAGCGCATATCAAAACACCAGCGTCTCACCAACTGGGAGGCGCAGACCCTGACCGAAAGCCAGCAGAACTATGCTGCAATCGACGCTTGGGCGTGCCAGCAGATTTACAATCACCTGCAGGCAGGGCGTTTTAATCCTGCTGAATCACCTTATGTTCTTGTCGCAGGCGATGACAGCATCCTGTGCTGATGCGAGTCAGGATCATACAAATCTATAGCATATGATAAAATCCCAGAATCACACTGTATATCCATTGCGGTCAATCCTGATTCCGCTTGCACTGCTGGTGTATCTGGCGGTCATGGTGGTGCTCGGCTGGCCGTCGTACGAATGCGGTGCCACTTCCGGTCTGCTCTATTTCGGCGGAACGGCAGTGACTCTCGCCTGCATTGTTGCGCTCCACTTCCATCTGCGGCGCCGCATAGGCCGTCGGCTCAGATGATTCACGGTGAACCCATTCCGACTATTCATTTAATACCAAATATATGAAAACCTCTCAAACACTTTCTGTAATGGCATTATCTCTGGCAACTTTGTTGGGAAGTTGCTCCGGCTCCAAATATCCGGCTGCTCCCTCCGACAACACTGTCGATTCATATTTCGGCATGGAGGTCGCCGATCCCTACCGTCCGCTTGAGAACGACACTTCCGAAGCCACCACGCAATGGGTGGAGCAGGAGCGTGCCTTGACTGAGAATTATCTGGCGAAAATTCCGTTCCGTGGTGCTTTGCGCGAGCGCATAGCATCGTTCAATAATTATGTAAAGCAGGGCGTGCCTTCCAAAGAGGCCGACGGGAAATATTATTTCTTCCGTAACGACGGTCTGAAGAATCAGTCGGTGCTTTACCGCAGCAACAACATCGACCTGACAGATGCGGAAGTTTTCCTCGACCCCAACACGCTGAGCGACGACGGCACTGTGGCGCTCACCGGCACTTCGATGAGCAACGACGGCCGTTACATGGCCTACACCATATCGCGCAGCGGTTCTGACTGGACTGAAATCTTCGTGCTCGACACCGCCACCGGCAAGCTGCTTGACGACCACATTGAGTGGGCCAAGTTTACCGATGCGGCATGGTTCAAGGATGGATTTTTCTATAGCGCGTACGACCGCCCCGTGGAGGGGAAAGAGTTCTCCAACGCCAACGAGAACCACCGTATTTACTACCACAAGCTCGGCACACCTCAGTCGGCCGACAAGGTTGCGTTCGAGGACAAGGAGCATCCGCTTCATTTCCACACAGCCCAGGTGCCGTCGAACGAGCGCTGCCTGTTCGTCTATGTCGGCGGTCAGGGTTTCGGTGAAGGGCTTATGATGAAGGACCTCACCAAGGCCGATGCACCCTGGATCACCATCGAGCCGAGCCAGAACTTCTCGAACGGTGTGGTGGATGTGATAGGCGACGAGGTCTATATCCTCACTTCGGCCGATGCGCAGCGCAACCGCCTTGTAAAAGCTCCAATCAGTAATCCCGTCCGTGCCAACTGGGTTACAGTTGTGCCCGAGCAGGACGGTGTGCTCACCGGAGTGCAGCGCAGCGGCAAGGATTTGATTCTCAGCTATGAGAAAGATGCCTCCATGCATCCCGCACTCTACACTGTGGCAGGAGAGAAAATCCGCGACATTGAGCTGCCCACTTTCGGAACCGCCGGCATCTCCTCGTCGTCGAAAAATGATGAGGTGTTCTACAACTTCACTTCGTTCCTTTATCCTGCAACGGTGTTCTCATATGATAAGACAACCGGCCAAAGCACTCCGGTGGCCTCCCCCGAAATCAAGGGCTTCAACGCCGACGATTATGTGACCGAGCAGGTGTTCTATCCCTCGGCCGACGGCACACGTATCCCCATGTTCCTTACATATAAGAAGGGTCTGAAACGCGACGGAAGCAATCCTGTGTATCTCTATGGTTACGGAGGCTTTAACGTGTCGCTTCCCCCGTCGTTCTCTCCCAACCGCCTTGTGTGGCTCGAGAATGGCGGCATCTACGCTCAGGCCAACCTTCGTGGCGGTGCCGAATATGGCGAGGAGTGGCATGAGGCCGGCACCAAGATGAAGAAGCTGAATGTGTTCAACGATTTCATCGCCGCTGCCGAATATATGATCAACGAGAAATGGACATCTCCCGAGCATATCGTCATCGAAGGTGGAAGCAACGGCGGTCTGCTCGTCGGTGCGGTCACCAACATGCGTCCTGACCTGTTCCGCGTGGCTATCCCACGGGTAGGCGTGATGGACATGATGCGCTACCATCTGTTCACCATCGGCTGGAACTGGGCTTCGGACTACGGAACCAGCGCCGACAACGCCGAGATGGCAAAATATCTGCTTGACTATTCTCCGCTGCACAATATCAAGAACGACGGGACGGAGTATCCCGCAATCCTTGTCACCACCGCCGACCACGACGACCGCGTGGTGCCCGCGCATTCGTTCAAATATGCGGCAACGCTGCAGGCGTCAGATACCGGCGACCGTCCCAAACTGATCCGCATCGACAGCAAAGCCGGTCATGGCAGCGGCAAACCCATCGCGAAAGTCATCGACGAGTACACCGATATTTATTCGTTCATATTCTACAATCTCGGAATCGATCCGGTGAAGGAACAGGCTAAATGAGACTTATCCGCACGCTACTGTCGTTTCTTGTTCCCGGAGTGTTGCTCACGGGATGTTTTACCGGAGTGGAATCCACTCCCAAAATAACTTACAAGGACGTGAAAAACAATAAGGTGGCTGAAACCACTCCCGAGCAGCAGTTTGCCCGGGAGCTGGTTTCGCCGCGTTTTTCGCAGTGGCGTACAGGAAAGGAGTTTTATGTCACATCGCCGCGCATCTCCCTGGTGCTGTCGGCCGATGTTCCTGCGGCTGTGATGCCGGTGGAGGGTGATACGCTGGTTTTGATGTCGTCACGCGATGTGCCCGACCTTACAGGGCGGCAGGTGGTGGAACTTGTGTTTTCCCGCAAAACACAGCCTCACCAGACGTTTGTGTACCGCACCAACGCCACCCGTGATGATCTGACCGAACGCGCGGAAGTGGAGATACCATTTACCATCGACCTTGATTTTGTGGCAGAAGCAGCTTCCAGACTTATAGGGCGCGAACTGTTTGTCCGCACTTCGTTGTGGTTCGATACTGACGGCCAGCCGGTGCCGGGGAGAAAGTTTGTGAAAGTCAGGATCACCGGTGTCAGAGCTGCCAATGAGGTGTATCCGCTTTTCGTTTTGTTTACTGACGAGAAAGGGGATAGCCGGGGGCTGTTTATGTCGGGTGCCGGCCAAAGCCGGTGGGCGCCGCGCGATTTTTCCGCCTTGTTCTCCATGAGTGATCCACGCCTGGAATATCCGCAGATTTCCGATGCCATGTGGGCTGATATTGTCAATACGCGTGTGGCAGAGGGGATGACTAAACAGGAGGTCTCGCTGGCCATCGGCATGCCGGAAAGCATCGACCGTGGTTACAATCAAAGCGCCGCCTATGAGCGCTGGAATTATCCCGATGGTCGTTACCTATTGTTTGAAGACGGACTGCTTATGCGGTTCAATCGTTGATTCTGAATAATATACGGATAGAGAGATGCGTCTTACATTTTTAGGAACCGGCACTTCGACAGGTGTGCCCCAATTGCTGTGCAGCTGTGACGTGTGCAACTCTGTTGACCCGCGCGACTGCCGTCTGCGCACATCGGCTCTTGTGGAGACTGGTGGCAAGCGATTGCTTATTGACTGCGGCCCTGATTTCCGCCAGCAGATGTTGCGCTACAACAGATTCGGTTCGCTTGATGCGTTGCTTGTAACCCATCATCATT
>DBFWRP010000232.1:0-4953 GCA_048222005.1 Muribaculaceae bacterium
TCCATACACAGTCAGTCAATCCATTCTATTTTTTTAACCGATTATCCACCCAACTACTAAAAACTACAGCCTATCGACGACCTCTACACCATCTTTTAAATCAACACAGACACAATGCAGAAAATGAACCGGCTAACCGACGAGATGTTGGTAACCGCCTACGCCAACGGTGACAACAAAGCTTTTGACACCCTTCTGCGCAGGCATCAGACCCGAGTTTTCACCTACATTCTCAACATAATCAAAAACAAGGACGTGGCCGACGATATCTTTCAGGAGACCTTCGTCAAAGCTATCACGACCATCAAGCAGGGCCGATACACCGATGCCGGAAAGTTTTCGGCATGGATCACACGCATCGCCCATAACCTAATAATCGACTTTTTCCGTCAGGGGAAAAGCGAAAACACAGTGTCGGCCGACCAGGAGGACACCGACATGCTCAACCGCCGCGACCTCAGCGACGAGAACATCGAGGACATCCTCATCACCACACAGATCAACGAGGATGTGCGCCGCATCATGGATTCTCTTCCTGAACTGCAGCGCCAGGTGCTCGACATGCGCTTCTACCGCAACATGAGCTTCAAAGAGATTGCCGAGGCCACCGGTGTAAGCATCAACACCGCACTGGGACGCATGCGCTACGCCGTGCTCAACATGCGCCGCATCGCCGCCGAAAAGAACATCGTCCTGACCCGCTGACTCACTTATCTATTTCAGGCTCAACTCACATCAACTTGTAGGGACATGCCTTTGGCATGTGAAACAACCCTGGTTTGTAGTAGAGCATGCCTGATTCACATGCCAAAGGCATGTCCCTACTAACTGGGGTGTGTTTCATTGCTGGTTCGTACTTATGCAAGCGCCAAACAAATGCACTGCAAGTTCGGCTTGGCTCTAAAATGGTTCGTCCGTTTTAATTTGCCGCAATCGGTTGGTGAGCAGATTGACAAACTGATAGTTTTTCAGCCCCCACCGCGGTGCCACCAGCAGCCCCTCTGGAGCCTGCGATGTAAATCGTTCTATGGCCACTCCCGGATTTACACGACGAAGTTCCCGTACAACCTCAACACACAGCTCAACATATTCCTCCACCGTAAACATATGTACGGGCAGCCCGCGGAAGGTTGCCCTGCTTTTGTTTTCGTTCCACACGGCCTCGCGCGCAAGCGGCGTTCCGGCAATTATCTGCAGCTGGTGGAATTTCACCGTCGAGACAGGCAACGCAGCTGCGCGGCGCACGGTTTCAAGCATCATGGCTCGTGTCTCCCCCGGCAACCCCATTATGAAATGCAGCCCCACGTCAATGCCGCGGGCTACCGTGCGCTCCACTGCATCGACAGTCTGCGCCCAGGTGTGGCAGCGGTTTATGGCGGCAAGCGTGGAGTCGTGGCTCGTTTCCGCCCCATACTCCATCATCACCGGAACCGGTAGGCCGGCAAGCCGGTCGAGCAGCCCGTCGGGAACACAATCCGGGCGTGTGCCGATTATGATGCCCACAACACCCTCAACTCCGGCCGCGCGGGCGTAAAGTTCCATCAAATCGTCGATAGGGCCGTGCGTATTCGTATAACTCTGGAAATATGCAAGATAACGCATCCGCGGATATTTCCGCGCAAAAAAGTGCTTACCCTCCTCAAGCTGACGCACCACATCACCACCGGCAATCTGCGGTGAGAAGGACACATTGTTACAATACACACAGCCACCGCGACCCAACGTTCCGTCGCGGTTCGGGCAGCTGAATCCGGCGTTAACCGTAAGTTTCTGCACCTTCCCCTCGAAACGCTCTGCCAGATAGTCGGCGTAATCCCTATAAAATTCTCCCATAAGCCCTCTGCCTGTCACATCATTCCTGCCCCAGCCTGACGCATAAGCATCGCATCCATCAGGACCATGGCGCACATCGACTCCACAACCACCGGAATCCTCAGCAATATGCTCGGGTCATGCCGCCCGTGTGCTTCAAGCATCACATTCTCACCTCGGTCGCTCACAGTGCGCAGCGGTTTGGCGATGGTTGGAGTGGGCTTTACAGCCACGCGGAAACTGATGTCCTCTCCGTTGGATATGCCCCCCTGAATTCCACCTGAATGGTTTGTCAATGTCCGTATGGTGCCGTCGGGCAACCGCTCCATCTCGTCGACCATCTCACTGCCGCGGCTGCACACGCCATCGAAACCCATGCCGTAGTCGAAGCCCTTCACCGCCCCGATGGAAAGCATGGCCGATGCCAGCATCTGCTGCAACTTGCCGAACACCGGCTCGCCCACGCCCGCCGGCATCCCGGTGACACGGCATTCTATGATGCCGCCCACACTGTCGGCATCACGCCTGGCGCGCATCACCTCGTCGGCAAGCTCCTTTTCATCCGGACAAGCCACCGACCCCACGGCCGACACCTCCGAAGAAATCCCGATGCCCCTGCCACCGAGCCACTGAACCGCCAACGCACCCGCAAATACTCTCGACAGGGTCTCTCGCCCAGAGGAGCGGCCTCCACCACGCCAGTCGCGGATGCCACCGTAACGGGCATCCCAAGCATAATCGGCATGCGAAGGGCGGTAAACGTGGCGCAGTGAATCGTAATCGGCCGAACGCGCATCGGTGTTGGCCACCATAAATCCTACAGGCGTACCGAGCGCCACAGCCACATCAGTGTCCGATGCAAGCGGCGACAGCTCACCCGAGTCTTTGTCGTAAGCCATCAGACCCGACAACACCTGCACCCTGTCGGCCTCACTCCGGGAGGTGGTAAGCTCCGACACCCCGGGTCTACGCCTGTCGAGCCAACGCTGCACGGCACCAAGATCAATCACCGTTCCGGACGGCAGACCGTCGACAACGCCACCCACCGCAGGACCGTGGCTTTCGCCGAACGACGTGAGCCTATAGATATTTCCAAACGTATTCATAACCGCTGCTTCATTTTACAAGGTCACATACCGTGGCACCGACGTAGCCTATCAGGTCGGCCGGCGCTATTTTCACCTGCAGGCCGCGCATGCCGGCACTGACATATATATGATCGAAATCATTTGCCGTGAAGTGAAAAAAAGTAGGGAACGGCTTTTTCATCCCGACGGGGCTGCACCCGCCACGAATGTAGCCTGTAAGGGGCAACAGCTCCTTCATGGCTATCAGTTCGGCATTTTTTGCCCCGGCAGCCTTTGCGGCCTTCTTCAGGTCGACCTCCGTGTTGCCTGGAACCACGCAAACAAGGTGTCCGGTACCTTTTCCGCCACCGAATTCGCAACTAAGCACAAGGGTCTTGAACACACGGTTTATATCCTCGCCAAGCTGCCGGGCCACATGGTCGGCCGCAAGGTCATTTTCATCCACCTCATACGGAATCAGCTCATATGCCACCTTCGCTTTGTCGAGCAGCCGGGCCACATTGGTCTTTGCCACAGCGGCATGTTTATCTTTAGCCATAATATATTGCAAAAAAATAAAAGATGTATCCGGCAGCCATGCCGGACACATCCTCAAAGTTAACGGATTCCTGCGAATCAGGCAAGAATTTATTGGCGAAGCACCTCAAGGGCCTCATCATAGTTGGGCTCGTCGGTAATCTCTCTTACCAGATCCTCATAAACGATGTTACGGTCGCCGTCAATCACAATCACCGCACGCGCCAACAGTCCTGCCAAAGGACCGTCGACCATCTGCAGCCCGTAGTTTTCAGCGAACATTGGAGAACGGAAAGCCGATGCAACAATCACATCCTTTATGTCGTTTGCCTCGCAGAAACGTGCCGAGGCAAACGGAAGGTCCATCGACACGCACAGCACCACTGTGCCGGGCAATCCGGCCGCTTCCTTGTTGAAACGGCGCACGCTGGCAGCGCATACCGGAGTGTCAAGACTTGGAAACACATTCAGCACCACCCTCTTGCCATGAAAATCGGTGCAGCGTATTTCCTTCAATTCGGGTGTCACGAACGTGAAACAGGGAGCTTTCGACCCCACGCCCGGCATTCTGCCCGCAGTGTGGCAGGGTTCTCCTTTAAAATAGATTGTCTCCATATGATTATGCTTTTTGATTTAAATATCCGTCAGGGGATGAGCGCCAAGTCAGTCCACAAGCGCCAACGATTGTATAACATCCTGCGCGAGCGAGTTGTTGAATCCGAGCGCCACATCGGCCACGATGCCATTCGAATCGACAATCAGCACGGTGGGGAATACGGAGGTTCCGCAATCGCGTGCAAGCGTGCGCGCACTCATCAGATGCGCCTCACCGGGCTCAAGCGCACCGGCCACCCCCTCGATAGCATCGGCATTCGAGCCGACAAACGCCAGCACCAGATCGACCTGACGGGGCATGGAGCGCTGCGCCTTTCTCAGGGCCGACACCGTTGGCGCGGCCGCAGCCGTCGACGCATCGAGCAGCGCCACCACCGTCGGCGCCCGGAACGGGGCTTTCTTCTGGTGTGTGTAACGCTCGCCCGTCGGCGTGGGAAGCGAGAACGCAGGCAGCGGCAGGCCGCGTATGTTCTCTATGCGGTAATTGCTTTCGCGATATTTCTCAAACACTTCGGGATAAACCGACATGAGCTTCTCCTCGGCATCCACCGCCGCCAGAGCGGCATCGGATGCAGGATAGGTGTAGGTAACCTTTACGCTCTGCTCGCTCACGCGGCCGGGGTTGTACTCATTATAAATCTGCAGCGGCAGCCCCGACTTCACATCAAAATGGAGGGTGTAGTTGCGTCCCACATAGCCGCCGACCTCCTGCGTAGCCTCCACGACACCAGCCTCACGGCCGCCAAGCATCCCGCAGGGGGTGAACTTCACAGTAAACGTGGAATCGGCCAGCATAGAGCGCAGTTCGCGTGCAATCATTTTCGGCAACAGCTCCACGAACTGCCCGGTGGCCTGCACGCCTCCGCCACGAGTCTGAAACGGGATGGAGTCCCATTCGAAATGATATTCCTGAAGCCTGTGG
>DBFWRP010000233.1:0-6347 GCA_048222005.1 Muribaculaceae bacterium
GCGTTTTCACCTCCACGAACGCCACATATTTCCCCTTGGTGGCGATAATATCAATCTCCAGATGATTCAGACGCCAGTTACGCTTTACTATGGCATAGCCTTCGGCCACCAGATAATCCACCACCACCTGCTCGCCCCACCGTCCCAATCTGTTATGCTCGGCCATATTCCGTAAGAAAAAAAATAATGACCGGCCACCTGAAATGGAATCAAGCGCCGGTCATTTGGATTGTAAGTTCAGATCACCCTGCGGCTATCATTTATACTCGTCCCAGCTCTTTATCTGGATATCCGAGAGTTTCAATGTAGTGAAGGCATGAATAAATGTCGAGGCGAGACGCGCGTTGGTGAGAAGCGGGATATTGAGGTCGATGGCAGCGCGGCGGATCTTATATCCGTTCGACAGCTCAGCCGACGACAGATTCTTTGGCAGATTCACCACAAGGTCAATCAGCTTTTCATGCAGCAGGTCGAGAGCCTGCGGCTGACCTTCGGGATCCGACGGCCAATAAACCCTCACTGCAGGCACACCGTTCTCGGTAAGGAAGCGATAGGTGCCTTCGGTGGCATAAATCTTCAAGCCATATTTGTGCAGTTCGTGAGCAGCCTCGAGCATATCGGCTTTCTGGCGCGGTGTCCCGGTAGAAAGCAGCACCGAACGCTGCGGGATGCGGTGGCCCACAGAAAGCATTGCCTTGAGGAGCGCTTCGTCGGTATCATCGCCTATACAGCCCACCTCGCCTGTCGAGGCCATATCCACACCGAGCACAGGGTCGGCACCCTGCAGGCGCGAGAAGCTGAACTGCGAAGCCTTGATACCCACATAATCCACATCAAACAGGTTCTTGCCAGGCTTCTCAACCTTTTCGCCGAGCATCACACGCGTGGCGAGGTCAATGAAGTTCAGCTTGAGCACTTTCGACACGAACGGGAAACTGCGTGATGCACGCAGATTGCATTCAATCACCTTGATATCATTGTTCTTTGCAAGATACTGGATGTTGAACGGGCCGGAAATCTTAAGCGCGGCGGCAATCTGCGCCGAAACCTTCTTGATGCGGCGCATCGTCTCAACATAAAGTTTCTGCGGCGGGAACTGGATTGTGGCATCGCCCGAATGCACACCGGCAAACTCGATATGCTCCGAAATGGCATATGCCTTGATTTCTCCATCCTGAGCCACAGCGTCCATCTCGATCTCCTTCGCGTTCTGAATGAATTCCGACACGACAACAGGATGCTGCTTGCTCACGTTGGCTGCCAGACGCAGGAAGCGGTGCAGCTCCTCTTCGTTCGAGCATACGTTCATTGCAGCACCAGAGAGCACGTAGCTTGGCCGCACAAGCACCGGGAAGCCCACCTCACGGATAAAATCATCGATATCGGCAAAGCTTGTAAGCTCGCGCCAACGCGGCTGGTCGATTCCAAGACGGTCGAGCATGGCCGAGAATTTATGGCGGTCCTCAGCGTTATCGATGCAAGTGGCGGAAGTTCCGAGTATATTCACGCCAGCATCGTCGAGACGGGTGGCGAGGTTGTTGGGAATCTGACCGCCAACCGACAGGATAACACCATGCGGCGACTCCAGTTCCAGAATGTCCATCACGCGTTCATAGGTCAGCTCGTCGAAATAGAGGCGGTCGCACATGTCATAGTCGGTCGACACCGTTTCGGGATTATAGTTGATCATGACCGAACGCCAGCCACGCTGTTTCACGGTGAGAAGCGCATTGACCGAGCACCAGTCGAATTCAACTGAGCTGCCGATACGGTATGCACCCGACCCGAGCACCACCACCGAACGGTGGTCGTGCAGATACTGCACGTCGTTTGCATCGCCGTTATATGTCAGATACAGATAGTTGGTCATTGCCGGATATTCGGCGGCAAGCGTATCGATCTGCTTTACCACGGGTACGATGCCGTACTGCTTGCGCAGAGTGCGCACCTCAGCGCTGTTAGGCACGGAATCGAACGCATCCTTCTTGACGGCGCGTCCTATCTGGAAATCGCTGAAACCCTGCTGCTTTGCAAGCCGCAACAGGTCGGCGGGAATGTCCTGTATGTCTGAATAAGCCTCAAGCTCGCGCTCTGTGCCGATGATGTGCTGCAGCTTCTGCAGGAACCAGCGGTCAATTTTGGTAAGCTCGTGAATGCGGTCCACAGTGTAGCCTTCTCGCATGGCCTTGGCGACAACGAAAATGCGCTTGTCGGTAGGCTCCATCAGCGCCCTGTCAATGTCTTCGATGTTCAGGTCGTGATTGCCCACGAATCCGTGCATCCCCTGTCCTATCATGCGCAGGCCTTTCTGGATCACCTCCTCGAAGGTTCGGCCGATAGCCATCACTTCGCCTACCGACTTCATTGAGGAACCGATCTGGCGGCGAACGCCATGGAATTTGCCGAGGTCCCAGCGCGGAATCTTGCAGACAATATAGTCGAGAGCCGGCTCGAAAAATGCCGAGGTCTCCTTGGTCACGGAGTTTTTAAGCTCGAACAGACCGTAGCCAAGTCCGAGTTTCGCAGCCACGAATGCAAGCGGATATCCCGTGGCCTTCGATGCCAGAGCCGACGAACGGCTCAGACGGGCGTTCACCTCGATTACACGGTAGTCCATCGAATCGGGGTCGTAGGCATACTGCACGTTGCATTCGCCCACGATACCGATGTGTCGTATGATTTTTATTGCCAGTTCGCGCAGATAGTGATAATCGTCGTTCGACAGTGTCTGCGACGGCGCCACAACTATAGATTCGCCCGTGTGGATTCCCAGCGGGTCGAAGTTCTCCATGTTGCACACCGTTATGCAGTTATCATAGCAGTCGCGCACCACCTCATACTCCACTTCCTTCCATCCCTTGAGCGATTTCTCCACAAGCACCTGTGGGGAGAAGGAGAATGCCTTCTCAGTGAGAGCCACGAGTTCTTCGGCATTGTCGCAGAACCCGCTGCCGAGACCGCCAAGAGCATAGGCTGCACGGACAATCACAGGATAACCCAGCCGTTCGGCCGCCTCAAGAGCCTCGGCTGTTGACTCCACAGCCTGACTTTTGATGGTCTTGACATCTATTTCGTCAAGTTTTTTCACAAACAGCTCGCGGTCCTCAGTGTCCTTGATTGCCTGCACAGGGGTGCCGAGCACACGCACATTGTGGCGTTCGAGCGCGCCCGACTCGTAAAGCTCAACCCCGCAGTTAAGGGCAGTCTGGCCGCCGAACGACAGCAGGATGCCGTCGGGCCGTTCCTTCTCGATCACACGCTCCACAAAATAGGGGGTGACGGGGAGAAAGTAGATTTTATCGGCAAACCCGTCGGAAGTCTGCACAGTGGCTATATTGGGGTTGATGAGCACCGTTGTGATGCCCTCCTCTTTCATGGCTTTCAACGCCTGCGACCCGGAATAGTCAAACTCTCCGGCCTCGCCGATTTTCAGCGCGCCGCTGCCAAGCAGAAGAACTTTCTTGATTTTTTCCATACCTAACGGTGAGATGTGGGAAGATGTGTTTTTATGATTCGTGTTTACTGTATGGGCGTATCTGGGATGTATGCGACATCCTTTCAGGCATTGCGGACAAGCTCAAGGAACCGGTCGAATATAAACTCGGTGTCGCGCGGTCCCGAGGATGCTTCGGGATGGAACTGTGCCGAAAAGAACGGGAGCGACTTGTGCCTGATACCCTCGTTGGTTCCGTCGTTCATGTTCACGAAGAGCGGTTCCCAGTCGGACGGCAGGGTTGAGTCATCTACGGCAAACCCATGATTCTGTGATGTGATGTAGCACGTGTTCGTGCCTTTCATGAGCACCGGCTGGTTATGGCTGCGGTGGCCGTACTTGAGCTTATAGGTTGATGCACCGGCGGCCTTGGCAAGCAGCTGGTTGCCCATGCAGATTCCGCATATGGGCTTGCCTGTAGTCATGGCCTTGCGGATGTTGTCCACAGTGGCCTGGGCGAAATCGGGATTGCCCGGACCGTTGGAGATGAACAGGCCGTCGAACTGCAGCTGGTTGAAATCATAGTCCCAGGGAACACGCACCACCTTCACGCCACGACGGGTGAGGCAACGGATTATATTGAACTTGGTGCCGCAGTCCACAAGCACTATGGTCTTGTCGCCGGTGCCGTGTTCCTCCACTTCAGGGCAGCTCACTGCAGCGATGAGATTTTCGGTGTTGGGGTCGCTGAACTCCACCTCCTCCGGATCCTCGAAATAAATTTTACCGAGCATAGAGCCTTTTTCACGCAGGTGCTTTGTGAGCGCCCTGGTGTCGATGCCGTAAAGTCCGGGAATCTTCTCGTCGCGCAACCATTCATGAAGCGAACGGTTGGCAAGCCAGTGGCTCGGCTCCCAGGAATAATCCTGCGCGATAATAGCGCGGCAATGAATGCGCGAGCTTTCAAAATAACGGCTCACATGATCTTTTTCCTGCTGCGGAGGAACGCCGTAATTACCGAGAATGGGATAAGTGGTGACGAGAATCTGACCTTCGTAGGAAGGGTCGGTGAGACTTTCGGGATAGCCCGTCATAGCGGTGTTGAAAACTACCTCGCCGGCGGTTGCGGCCTCATGGCCGAACGATTTGCCCCGGAAGGTTGTGCCGTCTTCGAGAAGCAGAACGGCTTCACGTGTCTGTCGCATATAACTGTGATAATGGCTTGCGGTGACCATCGATGCCGGCTCTTCGCCGCGGCCGCTCAGGCGCCACGAAGAAGGTGGCCGAAATCACTGCGGTTTATTTCGTGCAAAGTTAGCCCTTTTTTCTTACTTTTGCAAAAACATTCGGAGCCACAGGCCCCCACTTTTTCATTTCCATCAACACCACCAGCCAATATGTCAACAAATCCGACCGCCCACGCCAATGATTCCATGTTCAGCCGCTCCGCCCTGATACTCGGCGACGATGCCATGCGGATGCTTTCGCAGGTGAGAGTCGCAGTGTTCGGCATAGGCGGAGTGGGCAGCTGGGCGGCCGAGGCACTGGTCCGCACCGGCCTACGCCACATCACACTGATCGACGCCGACTGCGTGGCCACATCCAACATCAACCGGCAGGCTCCAGCCACAGTCTCCACGGTGGGACAACCAAAAACCGAGGCCATGCGCGTTCACTTGCTCGATGTAAATCCGCAAGCCGACATCAAAGCCATTAACGGCATATACACGGCCGAAACCGCCGGAGACTTCAACCTCGAAGAGTTTGACTACATCATTGATGCCATCGACTCTCTTTCGGACAAGGCCCTGCTTCTGCTAAATGCAACAGCAGCCGTCCGCCCCATCGTGTACTCATCGATGGGAGCCGCGCTGAAACTCGATCCCGCACTTATCACTGTTGCTGAATTCTGGAAAGTACAGGGTTGCCCCCTGGCAGCGGCCCTGCGCAGCCGCTTTCGGCGAAACGCTACTTTTCCGCGACGGAAATTCAAATGCGTGTTCTCACCCGAGCGTATGCAGAACCGCAAACCGGCCGGTTCAATGGCAGCCGATTCGGCCATGTCGTTCGGTAAAGCTGCGGTCAACGGCTCCTTGTGCCACATCACAGCCACATTCGGCCTACGGCTTGCCGCTCTTGTAATTAGCGACATCTACAGCAAATCAGCCATACCTCCCGCTTCACAGTTTTAAAGGAGAAACATTGCTTTGTCTTATATGTGTAACCATACCATAATTTAGTTTAAAAAATTTGGTTAACACCGCCGAAGCGATTACCTTTGCAATGCAAGAACAAGGCGGATGAAACAGGAAAAAACATTATCACCCTATCACCATCCGCTTGCAATGCTTACTACACGAATCAATTAACTTCATTTTACCAGAAACCATTATGAAAAAGAAATTCATCTGCACAGTTTGCGGTTATGTTCACGAAGGTGACGAAGCTCCCGAAAAATGCCCCCTCTGCGGCGCCCCCAAGAGCAAATTCAAAGAACTCACCGAGGAAGAAGCCGTTAAATTCGTGACAGAACACGAAATCGGTGTAGCCAAAGGCTGCGACGCCGAAATGATAAAGGACCTCAACACCCATTTCATGGGCGAATGCACCGAAGTGGGCATGTACCTCGCCATGAGCCGTCAGGCCGACCGCGAAGGCTATCCCGAAATCGCAGAAGCCTTCAAGCGCTACGCTTGGGAAGAAGCTGAACACGCTTCCAAGTTCGCCGAACTGCTGGGCGACTGCGTATGGGACACCAAGACCAACCTTTACAAGCGTATGCTTGCCGAGGCCGGTGCCAACGAAGACAAGATGCGTATTGCCGCCAACGCTAAGAAAGCCAACCTTGATGCCATCCACGACACCGTTCATGAAATGGCAAAGGATGAAGCACGTCACGGCCGTGGATTCAAGG
>DBFWRP010000234.1:0-1812 GCA_048222005.1 Muribaculaceae bacterium
ATTATAAAACTACGCGACCACCGCAGCAAGGAGAAGCGCGACCGTATGATACGCCTCCGCTTCGCTGTCGGCTTCGCCAAGAAGATACTCCCCGGAAAAATCGCCGTTACCCCCGCAAACCTCGTAAGCTCCCTTGCCGAGTTCTCGCTGGTATATAACCCCACCTCGAAACTATGGGTACTCTCGAAATGAAAAAAGATAGCCCTTGCGTGCCGTGGCACACAAGGGGGAAGCTATCAGTCAGACCTCGCACGGATAGCCCTCGGCTTTCATGGCCTCGGTGGAAGCTATCCCGCATACTCCGCACCGATCGCCCGACGGATGGGGCAATCCGGCATACGGCAGACGGTATCCATTTTTCGTTAGCTTGGCTTCACATTGTTAAGAGGTGTCCGGGTCGATGAGTGCGGTTTTACTTGCGGTCAGAGGTATCCACGTTTTATAGCTCAGTTTTACTTCAATGAGAGGTATCCGGGTAAGTTAGCTTGGTTTCACTTGACAACGCAAAGTTACCCTACAACCCCAAAATCCCAAAAGACACCATAATCCAAACCCTTAAACTCTCTCCATTATGCGCATCAACATCAGAAAACACCGCCCCACATTGCAGTTCATAGCCGCGTGGCTGCTGCTCGTGGTGGGCTGCGGGCTGCTCGTGGCCGGCTTCATCGTGCCGCCACCCGGCGAAATCCATAACTCCGTGCTTATCGCCTATGGCGAAACACTCACATTCGTAGGCGCGGTGTTCGGCATCGACTACCATTATAAATATCGTGGAAAAGATCCCCGAAACCTAGAACCCGACAACGACACCGAGAAATAAACCCCATAAACTCATAAACTATGCGCAGCATATCCAAAATCATCATC
The DNA here is from genome assembly GCA_048222005.1 of Muribaculaceae bacterium. GTDB lineage: Bacteria > Bacteroidota > Bacteroidia > Bacteroidales > Muribaculaceae > UBA7173. The sequence goes on from DBFWRP010000234.1 coordinate 871, forward strand.
CATTGCTCCGCCACCCCGGAGGGCAGGCACTTCACCGTGGAGCAGATACGTTCCTGGCATACCGCCCCGAAACCAAAAGGCAACGGCTGGCGCGACATCGGCTACCACTTCGTTATCTATCTCGACGGCTCTATACACACGGGGCGACCAATCGAACAGATTGGCGCACACTGTTCAGGCCATAACGCCCACTCAATCGGTATCTGCTATATCGGTGGGTGCGATGCTGCCGACCCCACAGGACGCACACCGAAGGACACCCGCACTCCGGCGCAGAAAGCCTCCCTTGTGTCGCTTGTAAAGCGGCTCAAAGCCCGATACCCGAAAGCTACCGTACACGGACACAACGAATTGACGTGCAAACGAGCGCAGAGCCAAGCTCGCTTGAGCTATGCCGAGTGCAGCCGTCAATGCGCAGAATGCGAGTTCGCAAACAAGGCTTGCCCCTCTTTCAATGTTCAAAAAGACACCGACCTATGCGCACTCTGACACCACTTGCCCCTTTGCTTATGCTGCTGGCAACCCTCGCCGCTTGCCGCTCGCAGAAAGCCGTGCAGAAAGATGAAGCCCTTGCTGTTGACACCCTCGCCTCAACAGCGCAGCACCGCACAATCGCCTCACTTGACAGCGCGTTTGCCCGGCTCTCTATCGACTTCGACACCCTCGACATCACTATCGAGCGCGAAACCCCGATGCTCCCCACCGACACCGCCGCACTTCCACGCAAGGAAACCCTCAAACTCCGCGCCGTCAAAGGCAAACTCACCGACACCCGCGCCCGGCATCGACAAATCGCCGAGCAACACCAACGACGCGACACCCTCGCTTACCACCTCGCCGCTGCCGACCGCTCGGCGGAACATACCGCCACCACGCGCCTCTATGATCCGCCCTCGACAACCGGCATCCTCATTCTCCTTATCCTCACCCTCGGCGCAGCCC
>DBFWRP010000235.1:0-11236 GCA_048222005.1 Muribaculaceae bacterium
GCCAAAGCGCAAGCCACGGTCATCAGCACTGCCGTCAGTAATAGAAACAGCTTTTTCATACACTATAATTAATTAGACATAAAGAATTAAATAATCGATTGGATCTATTTAGATTTTTAACTGCACGCTGTGTGTGTAGAATGTTCCGGTGTGCGGGAGTGTGGCGGGGATGCCGTTTTTCCGACCTCATCCGCAGCCTGAAACAGGTGAATCTGTAGACCATCCGGCCACTTTTCCCAACGGTTTTCAAGGCTCTTTCACTTTTGTTTGCAATGCAAACCGGTGCACAAAGAACATGTATTAGGCAAAGTTAATACAAAATGTCAATAAAACATACATTCCGCTAACAAAATTTCTGCTCTTTAACATAGTTATATGTCATAGTGCCTATCTAATTTCTGCAGACAAAATGGCATCCGACGCTTATTATCAACGCTTTAACCGGTTTATGCATTGAATTTTTATTCATTTTCGATAAACGCAAAAGAATGTTAAATCATGCTATTCAACAAGTGTTAAAGCGTTTCGGGCGTGACAAAAAGCCCGGAAAAGTGTCCCTCGGCGGAACACGCCGCGTCAGACCGCGAACATTGACAGCTGAAAATTTTGCCGCCACGCGGCAATTGGCTATCTTTGCCTTACAGAAAGGCTTCGCATCTGAATGGAGACAACGCAGCATCGACGCACTTCACACCCCTGGCGCTTGCGCATGAGCTCAATTATGCTCATGCTGCTGCTCTGCATGCTGATATGCCCTGCCAAAGCCAGTGCACTCGGCCTCGACCTCGACTCAATTGCCGCCTGGGGAAAATTTCCGCGCTTCTGCGTGAACACATACCGGTGGGGCGACCGCTTTTTCAACACCTACGACTCCCTGTACGTGCAGGGCACCGGCAAGAAATTCAACATCAAGTTCAAGGTGGACTCCTGGAGCGACCTCTATAACTTCCGCCTCGACGACGGCTACAAGATGGAGATGCTTTCCAACCCGTCGTCGACAATCGGGTTCCACCTCACCTACATGGCCGTGTCGGCCGGATACGACATGAACATCGGGAAATACTTCAACGGCGGCGAGCGTGCACGCAAGCGGTTCCGCTTCCAGTTCAGTTGCTCGCTGTTCACGTTTGAATACTACACCCTGAGCAACGACATCGGCACCACCATAAAACGCATGGGCTACGAAGGGGCAACACACAACGTCGACATCCCGTTCAAAGGCATCAACACAAGCTCATGGGGCATAAACCTGTTCTACTTTTTCAACCACAAGAAATACTCGCAGGCAGCTGCGTTCAACTACAGCAAGCTGCAGAGGCGCAGTCAGGGGTCGTTCTTCGCCGGGCTGTCGTTTTCCGGCGACAGGTATAATTTCGACTTCTGGGAACTTGAACCCGGCGACCGCCCCAATCTCCCCCCGGCATGGAGCTATTATTATATGGTGAAAAACCGCAACTATGCATTCAAACTCGGGTATGCCTACAACTGGGTGTTCCACCGCGGATGGGTAATCGGATTTCTCGAGGCGCCAATCGTGGGGCTACGCAAGGGCTACATCAACGACCCCTCGAAGGAGCGCAGCTCATTCGGCATGAGCAACCAGATGCGCCTCTCCATAATATATAACTACAAGACCAAATGGTTCTTCGGAGGGATAGCAAACTGGGACATGGCTCTTATCTACGACCGCGAGCACACGCTTATGGCCAACAACCTCTCGTTCGAAGCATCGGCGGGCTTCCGCTTCAACCTCTGGTGACCCATCCCCTGCCCCACCATTCTCTCTATTCTCCCCATTCTCTCAATTCCATTCATTCTCTCCCCACCCCACTGCCAATAATCATATTTCCTTCTACAAACATAATTCACATCACATATGGGAATGACTCGCCGCGAATTCAGAGGACTGGCGGTGCTCGCTGCACTGCTGGCCATAGTCGTGACAATTACAGCGATAACACAATGCCGCCGACAGGAGCAGCGCACGGCCGCCACACAGCAACAAGCCACAGCTTCTGATGCAGCGGCCGAAAATGCCGCCACAGATACAAATATTGTAGGACTGACCACCAAGGGAGATTCAGCCGTAATAAATTTTCACCCGACACTGCGGGCAGGAGCAGCACAGGACGGCGCCAAAAAGTTTTCGGCAAAAAAGCGCGCCAACCTGAAAGCCATCAAACAAAAGCCGGGCCGCAAGGTGAAACCCATGCAGCCCGACCGTAAAAGTCCGTTGGAAAGTCCGGTTTAGGAATCAGCGCCAGAAGTGAACATGTGCGCCAAGCCCAACCGTCACCGGCGGCGGCGCGGCGCACCATGATGCTCACGCGCATTCTTCTTTGCAGCCGCAGCCTTTGCAGCCGCCTTGGCCTTCTCATGCCGCGAACGGCGGGTCGTGTCGGCAGCCTCCGGCTCCTCGGCCTTAAACTTCTTTTTGTCGCCGCGTTTTGACGCGCCCTTGTTTCCTTTGTTTTTCTTTCCCGACAGAGCCTGGGCCACAGAGACTTTGTTGCCCATGTCGTCCTGTGCCGGACGTGTGGGCGACAAGGGGTCCACAATCACGAAGTCGAGCTGCTTGCGGTCGAGGTTTGTATTGGCCACTCGCACGCGCACAATGTCGCCGAGGCGGTAGACGTTGCCGCGACGGCGCCCGCGCAGGCAGTAGTTCTTCTCATCGAAATCATAGTAATCGTCGGCAAGATCGCGCATAGGCACAAGACCCTCGCACTTGTTCTCACATATCTCAACGTACAGGCCCCATTCGGTCACACCCGAAATCATCCCTTCGAACTCCTCGCCGAGGTGGTCGGCCATGTATTCCACCTGCTTATACTTGATGGACGAACGCTCGGCATTGGCGGCGAGCTGCTCCATGGCCGAGGAGTGATTGCACTGCTCCTCCAGTTTCTCGCGGTTAACGCTGCGGCCGCCGTCGAGATAGCGCTCAAGCAGGCGGTGAACCATCATGTCTGGATAACGGCGGATGGGCGATGTGAAGTGGGTGTAATAGTCGAATCCCAGACCATAATGGCCTATGTTTTCGGTGGTGTAGATGGCTTTGGCCATGGAACGGATGGCAAGCATGGAGATGAAGTTCTCCTCCCCTTTGCCTTTCACATCCTGAAGCATCTTGTTGATGGAGCGGTTGATTTCGGAGGCCGAGCCCTGGGTTTTGAGCCTGTAGCCGAATGTGCGGGCAATGGCCGCAAGGTCGGTCAGTTTGGCTGTGTCGGGCTGATCGTGCACGCGATATACGAATGCTTTGCCCTTGCGGCGGCTCTCGGCTTTGCCGATGGTTGCCGCTACTGTGCGGTTGGCAAGGAGCATGAACTCCTCGATGAGCTTGTTGGCGTCCTGCGACACCTTGAAATACACGCCCACGGGGTGGCCTGTCTCATCTATGTCGAATCTCACCTCCTCGCGGTCGAAGTCTACCGAGCCGTTCTCGAAACGATGGGCACGCAGCTGCTTGGCCAGGCGGTCGAGCGTCAGCAGCTCTTCGGCAAAATCACCCTCGCCCGTCTCGATCACCTGCTGAGCCTCCTCATAGGCAAAGCGGCGGTCGCTCTTTATTACGGTGCGGCATATGCGGCTGTCGAGCACTTTCGAATTGTCGTCAAGCTCGAATACGCATGAAAAAGCCAGCTTCTCCTCCTCTGGGCGGAGGGAGCAGATGCCGTTGCAAAGATGTTCGGGAAGCATGGGCACCACGCGATCCACGAGATATACGGATGTGGCGCGACTCTGCGCCTCGCGGTCAATAATCGAACCGGGAGTGACATAGTGCGTTACATCGGCTATGTGGACACCCACTTCCCAGTGACCGTTGGGCAGACGGCGGATGGAAAGCGCGTCGTCGAAGTCCTTTGCATCCTTGGGGTCGATGGTGAAAGTGGTGACGCCCCGGAAATCCTCACGCTTGGCAATTTCTTCGGGGGTAATGCCCGCGTCAATCTTGTCAGCAGCCTTCTCAACGGCAGCGGGATATTTGTACGGCAGCCCGTACTCGGCCAGAATGGCATGAATCTCGGCGTTGTTCTCGCCGGTCTTGCCCAGTACATCGACCACAGTGCCACGGGGATTCTTGGCATCGTCGGGCCAGTCGGTGATTTTCACGATAGCCTTGTCGCCGGTCTTGCCCCCCTTCAGCTTGGCCTTGGGGATAAAAATGTCGCATGCAAGGAATTTGGAGTCGGTTTTCAGGAATGCCATGCTCTTGTCCACCTGGAGGGTGCCTATGAACACCTGATCCTTCGGCTCCACGATTTCGATTACCTGCGCTTCCGGGTCCTGACCGCGGCGATGGGCGGAAATATTCACCTTAACCCTGTCGCCGTTGAGAGCATGCATCGAGTTTCGCTCAGCCACAAATATGGCCTCGTTGTCCTCGTCGGTAACCACGCTGTTCTTACCGTTGGAACGGCGTACAAACGTGCCGTACGCCACATTATTGCGTTGTAGAGCCTTGTACTTGCCAGGTTCTACTTCAACAATCTCGCCGTCGAAAGCCATGTCGACAAGCATCATGGCCACGCCGCGCTGGGCCTGCTGAGATGCAACGCCTATGGCAGCGGCCACCTGCTTGTAATTGAACGTGTTGTTTTCCTGACGCGATATGAATTCATCAATCTGCGCACGCAGCTGTGCAGCTGTTTTTTTAGTTGAGGTCTTAGGCATATGTGAGTTGACTTTGATGCGATAACAAATATAACCGCCATGTGGTTGACTTTCCCGGACGGAAACAACCACACAGCGGATGATAACTTAACTTTTCCACATCAGGCGTCGATGTTGGCATAGTTGGCATTTGCCTCGATGAAATCGCGGCGGGGAGCCACATCCTCGCCCATGAGCATTGAGAAGATGCGGTCGGCCTCGGCGGCATCGCTGATATGCACTTGCTTGAGCAGACGGTGTTCGGGCGACATGGTTGTGTCGCGAAGCTCCTGGTCGCTCATCTCGCCAAGACCTTTGTAGCGCTGCACCTTGGTTTTCTCTCCATGTTCGGCAATGAAGGCCTGCAGCTGCTGCTCGGTCCAGCAATACTCCTCCACCTTGCCCTTAGAGCACTTGTAGAGCGGCGGGGTGGCCAGATAGAGATAGCCCTGCTCGATGATGGGACGCATGCGGCGGAAGAAGAGTGTCATGAGCAGCGTGGCGATGTGGGCACCGTCCACATCGGCATCGGTCATGATTATCACCTTGTGATAGGCCAGTTTAGACAGGTTGGCTTCCTTGGGGTCATCCTCCGTGCCGATCGACACGCGCAGGGCGCGGAAAATGTTGGTGATCTGCTCGGAGTCAAACACCTTGTGGTCCATGGCCTTCTCCACATTCAGCACCTTACCGCGCAACGGGAGGATGGCCTGAAACTTGCGGTCGCGGCCGCTCTTGGCCGTACCGCCTGCCGAATCTCCCTCCACCAGGAAGATCTCGCATTCCTCGGCAATTCTGCTGGAGCAGTCGGCAAGCTTGCCGGGCAGTCCGCCGCCGCAAAGGGGCGACTTGCGCTGTATCTTCACACGGGCATTGTAGGCGGCATGGCGCGCCTGTGCGGCAAGCACCACTTTTTCAACGATGGTCTTGGCCTCTTTGGGATGCTCTTCCAGATAGGTGCGCAGCGCATCGCTCACAGCGGTCTGCACGGCGCCTATCACCTCGTTGTTGCCGAGCTTGGTCTTGGTCTGGCCCTCGAACTGCGGCTCCATGACCTTGACGGAAATCACAGCCGTAAGGCCCTCGCGGAAGTCATCGCTGGCAATCTCCACCTTGCTCTTTTCAAGCAGGCGGTTATCGTCGGCATATTTCTTCAAAGTCGAGGTCAGGCCGCGGCGGAAACCGGTGAGGTGCGTACCGCCCTCGATGGTGTTGATATTATTTACGAACGAATAGATGTTTTCATTGAACGATGTGTTGTAGGTGAGCGCCACCTCGACAGGGATACCCTGACGCTCGGTGTTCAGGTGAATCACATCATTGATGAGGCTTTCCTTGTTCGAGTCGATGTACTGCACGAACTCGCTGAGGCCATTGCGCGAATAGAACACCTCGCGCACAGGCTTGCCGTCCTGGTCGAGCGCGCGCTTGTCGGTAAGCGTAAGGGTGATGCCGGCATTGAGGAACGCCAGGTCGCGCAGACGGTTGGCCAGCGTGGCGTAATCGTAGACGGTGACAGTGAAGATAGTGTCGTCGGGATGGAACGTGATTGAGGTTCCGGTAGTGTCGGTCTCGCCAACCACACGGAGGTCGCAGGTAGGCTTGCCGCCCGAATATTCCTGCATGTACACCTTGCCTCCTCTGCGCACTTCGGCACGCAGATAGTCCGACAGGGCGTTCACGCAGCTCACACCCACGCCGTGCAGACCGCCCGACACCTTGTATGAGCCTTTATCGAATTTACCTCCGGCATGCAGCACGGTAAGCACCACTTCAAGGGCGCTCTTGTGCTCCTTTTCATGCATATCCACGGGGATACCGCGGCCATTATCCACAACAGTTATCGAATTATCCTCGTTTATCGTAACTTCGATATGAGTGCAAAATCCGGCAAGGGCCTCATCTATAGAGTTATCAACCACTTCATAAACAAGATGATGCAAGCCTTTTACACTGATATCGCCGATATACATGGCCGGACGCTTGCGCACTGCCTCCAGACCCTCGAGCACCTGAATGTTGCTCGCACTGTATTCCTCTGGCTTGCGCTCGTCCAATTCGAATGTTTCTTCTGACATAAATAAATCTATAATTCTTTGTCGTACAACTACTTTTCCCCATCCCTGACGTCAGACGCCACCTTCGGCGCCACATCGTCTTTTACGATACAAAGATACTAAAAAAACGTTGTTTCTGCAAATATTTGCATCCATGTAAAAATCGCAAAAAGCAGCATAAAAACCGTCATGGAACCGGCACCGGACCACGCTTGCGCCTCAATCACAATGTCAATTCAAGGGGCGGGGGCACCACGCGGAAATCAGCATTCCTCCCCGTGGTCCACATCAAGAAACATCGGCGCGGCCGATGTCATAACCGACTGCGGCACAAACGTGCTCAACAGCGAGAACACCTCGCTGCGGGGCGTCCGCTCGCGGATCGCCACAAACACCGTATCGGAACCGGGAATGGTGCCCAGCACAAGCGGCGAGCCGATCATATCTATATCGTAGGCAAGCCCCGATGCATAGCCATTCCGGGTTTTCACGACCACCAGATTGCCGGTCATGGCCACCGACAGCACCGCAGGATTAACCGAAGGCTCCGATGCCCCCTTTGCACGCTGGCGCGGACGGATATAACCGGGCACATCGCCCACCACATAGCGGTAGCCGCCACGTTCGTCCGAAATCTTGTTGGCTTTCAGCAACTTCAGGTCACGCGACAATGTGGCCTGCGTCACCTCATGGCCACGCACGGCAAGCTGCCGGCTCAACTCCTCCTGCGAGGAAATGAACTGGCGCGTAAGTATGTCGACAATCTCAGGGAGACGTATTTTTCTATTGTTCATATCGTAAATGCTACTTTGTTATATCCTGGACGGTAAGCGCTTGTCCGCTTGCTTCATAGGCTGCATTTTTATGCAGTGCCTGCAGCCGAAGAACAACATGCGGCCTTTCCATGTTCATGCCACCTCCGCTTTCCCCGTCCTCTCTGTCGGTAAAGGTCAGGACTCGCGTCCGAAAAGGTCGCCATAAATCAGGTCGGTGGCGCCGAGATGATCGCTTATATAGCGTGCAGCGGCCCGTCCGGCATCTTTGAGCGAAGACGGCGACGACACAAACGCATCGACCGTGCCATTGAAGTCCTCCTTGCATGCCACCTCGAATCCGCCGCCGCATTCAATCAGATCCGCCGCCTCCTTGAACTTGGCGTGGTTAGGCCCGAACACCACCGGCATGCCATACACTGCAGCCTCGTTCAGATTATGGATACCGGCCCCGAATCCCCCGCCGATGTAGGCTATATCGGCATAACGGTAAAGCGATGACAATTTGCCGAACGAATCTATGATCATGCCGCGCACACACTTCAGATGCTCAGGCACCACTCCCGCAGGCAAGCCGGCACGCTTTATCTCGCGCGTCCATTCGGAAAGCAGGATCACGTGTCCGTTGAACCTGTTGCGCAGAGCCTCCAGACGGGTCTCGTTGAATTCATGTGGTGCGATTATAAACTTAACCTCCTCATGAACATTAAGCCACGGCACATACACATCCTCATCCGCCTCCCAGGAGCTTCCGGCGATAAATCGCAGCGGGGCATCAGCGCCGAAGCCGGGGAAACCGGGAATGTCAACCGTAGAGCGCATCACGTCGGTGACTCGGTCGAAACGGGTGTCACCGGCCACGGTGACGTTCTCGACACCGATCAGCTTCAGCAGACGGCGCGAACGCTCGTCCTGCACGTAAAGCCGGTCGAAACAGCGGAGCATCTTCCGGAACATCCCGCCCATCGAGCGGAAGAACCTCTGGCCGGGACGGAAAATGCTTGAAATGATATATGTAGGAATGCCGCGCCGGCGCAACTCATGCAGGTAATTGCCCCAGAATTCGTATTTTATGAATATCGCCATCGACGGCCGCGCCAGATCGAGGAAACGTTTCACACGGTGGGGCGTGTCGAACGGCAGATAAACCACGGCATCCACAAACGGATAGTTCTTCCTCACCTCATAACCCGAAGGGGAAAAGAAACTGAGAAGTATCGGCTTTTCGGGATGCTCCCGCCGCAGCCGTTCAATCATGGGACGCCCCTGCTCGAACTCGCCGAGCGACGAGGCATGAAACCAGATGCACCCCGGTTTATGGCCAAGACGGCGGGCAAGTATGTCGTACGTGCGGTGCTGCCCACGGATCATTTTTTTCACTTTGGGGCTACGTAGGGCCGCAATCCGCGCTGCAACACCATAAAGGCGTATTCCCGTGTTATACAACTGGTTCACAAATCCGCGTATTAATCAATTATAGCGTATTATCGGAATAAAGGTGTCAGGCACACCGGATGTCACGCCTGTGCAGGAATATTTGCGATGGCTCGGTTGATTCGCGCCACCGTCTCCTCCTTGCCGAGCAATTCCGTTATGTCGAACATGTGCGGGCCTTTGCATTCACCCACCACAGCCAGACGGAAGGCATTCATCACATTACCCAGATGGTAGCCGTTGCTCTCTATCCATGCCAGAATAGGGGGTTCGGCAGCAGCCGACGAGAAATCAGGAAGAGCCTCGAGATGTTCAATCAGCTCGCGCATACGCTCGGGTGTGTCTTCCTTCCAGCGCTTGCGGATGTCCTTCTCGGCATATTCGGTTGGTGCGACAAAGAAGAATTTTGCCTGATCCCAAAGGTCGTTCACAAAGTTGGCGCGACCTTTCACCATGTCGATGGCCCGTATTATATATTCATCGGAGAAATCGGCAGGGTTCACACCGTTGGCCTTCAGCACAGGCTTGAACAGCTCGAGCAGACGCTCGCCAGGCATCGCCATGAGATATTCATGGTTGAACCACTTCCCTTTCTCGAAAGCGAATTTCGCTCCGGCTTTCGAACAATGGTCGAGCGAGAATTTGGCGATAAGCTCGTCCATGTTCATTATCTCAGTGTCATCGCCGGGATTCCATCCGAGAAGCGCAAGGAAGTTGACCACCGCCTCGGGCAGATAGCCTTTTTCGCGGTAGCCCGATGAAATTTCGCCACTCTTGGGGTCGTGCCATTCCAGCGGGAAAACAGGGAACCCCAGACGGTCGCCGTCGCGCTTTGAAAGCTTGCCCTTGCCGTCGGGCTTGAGAAGCAGCGGCAGGTGCACGAATTCCGGACGCGTGTCGGCCCATCCGAAAGCCTCGTAAAGCAGCACATGGAGCGGGGCCGAAGGGAGCCACTCCTCGCCGCGTATCACATGCGACACCTCCATCAGGTGGTCGTCGACAATATTTGCGAGATGATAGGTGGGCAGATCGTCGGCACTCTTGTAGAGCACCTTGTCATCAAGGATGCTCGAGTTGATCACCACTTTGCCGCGGATAAGGTCGTTCACCTCCACGTCGCGGCCCGGCTCGATGAGAAAACGCACCACATAAGGCACGCCCTCGGCCATAAGCCGGTCAACCTCGTCGGCCGGAAGCGAAAGCGAATTGCGCATCTCCAGTCGCGTGGACGCGTCATATTGGAAATTAGGCCGACTTGCACGGGCCTGCTCAAGCTCCTCGGGTGTATCGAAGGCCACATAAGCCTTTCCGGCATCAAGCAGCATCTTCACATGCTCACGGTAGATGTCTCGGCGCTCGCTCTGTTTGTACGGGCCGTAGGCACCCCCTTCACGCACGCCTTCGTCGATGCCGATGCCAAGCCATGCCAGGGCCTCGTTGATGTAATCCTCTGCGCCGGGCACAAACCGGTGTGAATCGGTGTCCTCGATGCGCAGAATCATGTCGCCGCCATGCTGGCGTGCAAACAAATAATTGTAGAGTGCGGTGCGTACACCGCCTATATGGAGCGGCCCTGTGGGCGACGGGGCGAATCTAACCCTTACTTTCCTATCCATGAATCAATCGTGGTGATTATTATGGTGATTACGTTAGAAATGTGAATTATCATGCAAAATTAGTGATTTTTTTGCATAGAATCACATCTTTTGGTGCGTTTTAGGCCTCTATGGGCGCCCTTTCCGCATTTCGTTGTGTCTGTTAAGGCCACATCAGCCATCAGGAAGGGCTGCCACTTTCCACGCCGAACTCCCTCTGCAAAGCCTCGAACCGCCGCAACGAATCAGCGCCAAAGCGTGCCATGGATGCTCTCACACGCTCCAACGTTTTTTCCTGCATGTCGCCGCTTTTCGAGTAGAATTTATCGGCGTAGCACACCAGCCGCTCCAGCAGCGTTTCCGGGAGATAGGACCTGTCGGGAGGCAGAATGCCCGCACCGATAGCCGCGGCCTCCTCGGGTGTCAGACCGGCGCCGGTGTGTCGCTCAGCCACGCGGGCGTAGACCTCCGGCGCACCCTCGCCGCGCAGAAGGTCGGCTCCGAGCCTTCCGTGTGCAAGATATGGCTGGGTGCCATGACAGCATATTCCCGCCGCATCGGTAAGCACAATCCCTATGTCATGCAGCATGGCGGCCGCCTCTACATCGGCCGTATCGACCGGCAGATGCAACCGGCGTGCTATGGCGAGCGCCTTGTCGGCCACCGAACGGCAATGCAGCATATATATGCGACGCAGCTCCGGCTGCGTCGCATAATATTT
>DBFWRP010000236.1:0-3815 GCA_048222005.1 Muribaculaceae bacterium
AAAACAACCTCTAAAAACATCGCATCATGAGTTCGAACAATTTCCAGACCAAACTTCTGAGCATCCAAAGTAATCTGCTCAACTTCGCGTACCTTCTCACCTCCAACCGCGATGACGCTTACGACCTGCTTCAGGACACTACACTCAAAGCCCTCGACAACGAAGACAAAGACGTGGAAAACGTAAACTTCAAGGGCTGGGTATTCACCATCATGCGCAACATCTTTATCAACAACTACCGTAAAGTTGTGCGCTCAGCCACGATCATTGACCAGACCGAAGACCTCTACCACCTCAATCTTCCGCAGGAAAGCGGCCTCGACACCCCCGAAGGAGCCTTCGCAGCCGGCGAAATCACAGACGCCATCAACTCCTTCTCCGACGACTACCGCATCCCGTTCTCCATGCACGTTGCCGGCTATAAATACAACGAAATTGCCGAAAAGATGAACCTCCCCCTCGGCACGGTAAAGAGCCGCATCTTCTTCGCACGCCAGCGCCTGCAGAAAAAGCTTCAGGACTACAAGTAATCAAGCGCCAAACGAATTCGGAAAGCATCAGCCGCCAGCGGCCTACAGCCCCTCCCGGCCACAATGTTCCGGACACCCGATGCAAAACCAACTATGAATACGGGCCTCTGATTCACCTCCGCGGAACAAACAACCGAGACTACACCACCACACCCCTACCGCAATAACGCAACCAAGCCCGACCTACATACACATTACAACGCAAGCCCATCCGGCCGAACAGCAGCGACCGACGGCAAGCGCAACTTCTATGAGATTAAAGCTTCTTAAACTTTGCTCTAAGGTTAAAAAGCTCACACAACCGCAAGTCTTAATCACAAAAAGAGAAGCACACACACTACACATTCTATAATATACGAGTATCAACAGTTTTTAATAGACAGCATAGATTTAGGATTATCTTTTTATTTTCATCTGAATGGTGTACCGGAGTCGACCCGGCTCACCATTTTTTTCTCTACAAAGGTAGCCGCCCGATATGTCCACCCAGACGTCGGAAGCGCAGTGTCGTGACCCTACAAATGATTAAATAAAAAATCAAACCGAAAACACGGTGCATTTACTTCTTGTAAACAGAAGCCGCATCCATCAAATCGTAGGGACATGCCTTTGGCATGTGAGGCCTGGTGCGATAATACCCAGAAACCAAGATTGTTCCACATGCCGAAGGCATGTGAAACGACGTTGATTCACGGAGCATTAGCACACGCCTGATTCACATGCCAAAGGCATGTACCTACTACTTAATGGATTTCACATGTGTTTGTGCAGAACAAATGCACCTGACTTTCGGCTTGACCCAAAATGCACCGGATTTTCGGTTTGATCCACGTTATATTTTCAAAAGATTGCCATAAAAAGAGAGGCTGCGCCTATTTTGGCGCAACCTCTCCGGAGATTCCTATTCAATCATTAATCATTTCACAATCTTCAGGACTTTTCCTGCTGCGCGGAGCACATAAACACCGGCAGGCAGAGAGGTCACATCAAGCTCGGCGACACCGTCGGCGCGGGCTGCAAGCGCACCCGACACGGCATAAAGTTCAATTACCGTGGGCTGAGAAACTGTAATCACACCTGCTGCGGCATCATAACGCAGGTCTGCATCATCGGCCGAAACCATACCAACACCGGCAGGATCCTCACCCTCATACTGTTCGAGCACGGGGCTGGAACCATCATGATTCACTGAGAATGCAGCCCAGTATTTGGTCCGGGCAATGGCCACATCCGATTTCAGACACACGTTGGCCGACTGCGTATATGTGGGATCAACCACAACGAAACGGCCATAGTTGGCCTCGGTGCGCTGCGGCAGCGAATTCACAAGCGCCGTCATATTCGCGCCCTTGATGGCATTGCCGTAGCAGTTGAGATATGTGAGGTCGGGACAACCCGACAGATCCATGGCAGTGAGAAGGTTTCCTTCACAGCTGAGTGTTGTGAGCTTGGCATTGTTAGTCACATCAAGTTCAGTAATGTCGTTCAGGCCGATATAAAGTTCCGTCAGATTAGGGAGATTGCTGACATCGATTGCACTTACGTTAGAGAACATAGGCTGAAGCAAAACCGCATCGCCATAAACCACAGCCGGCACACCCTCAGTCATCTTGAGCGTGAGCGCCTCACCATTCCAGCCCGATATGTCAGCACCTTCCACGGTGGGAGGAGTGGTGGCATCGGCATACGCGCCGTCGGCAAATTTAACAGAGAACATCAGATGATCGGCCGGAGTCTGGGTGATTGTGAAATATTCGTCTGGCAGCTCGGGACCGGTGGGTTCGGAACCGGCATAAGCCACGCCCATTCCATAACGGTCGCCACCAGAATAGTCTTTCACCTCCCAGTTCTTTCCGGTGGCAATGGCCACATCTGTAGTGGTGATCACGTTATTCTCCAGTCCGGCGGCAGCCTTGGTGTCAATCACCATTAGCATAGGCTCATCTTTCTCATCTTTACGGAGTGCATTCATCATACGCCTGGCTGCGCCACCCTTTATAGCATTCTGATACACATCCATACGCAGCAGGGCTTCACATCCGGCCACATCAACCGATTTCAGCTGATTTGTCTGGCAATAAAGCCTTGCAAGCTTAGAAGCGTTCTCCACATCCAAAGAAGCAAGCTTGTTGTTGCTGCAATCCAGATCGGTCAGCAGGATTTCACCTGCAAAGCTCAGCGATGTAAGGTCGTTGCCTGCGCACTCAAGCTTCGTCACATCACCCTTGATTTCAACCGTCTGCGAAGTCAGCGTAAACGTTTTCATTCCGCCGGTGAAACCGGAAGTCTCGGCCACGCCAGAAACAGTCACAGCATCAGCCGTAATATTCAGCTTGATGGTTTCGCCCACAGCACGTGAAGTCACCATCGTTATGGCATTCTCTCCAACTTCAGGCTGATAATCCGCACCAAGATAGACCACGCCATTGTTCTCGCCACCCTGCCAGTCCATCGTGAGCCAGTTCTTATTATAAGCTGCGGCCACATTCTCCATGAGGCACACATTCGACTCGGAAGCATCGCGCGTGTCAACAATATATAGCAAGCCTGAACCACTGATTTCAGGGAGGTCGGCTATGAAGGTCGCCATCTGGTCGCCTTTGATATTGTTATCATAAGCATCAATACGGCTAAGGCGGATGTTGCGGTTGAAATTGAGATTAGACGTACCGCAATCATGCACATCAACCGATGTGAGTACCGG
This sequence comes from Muribaculaceae bacterium, assembly GCA_048222005.1. GTDB lineage: Bacteria > Bacteroidota > Bacteroidia > Bacteroidales > Muribaculaceae > UBA7173. The sequence goes on from DBFWRP010000236.1 coordinate 3,235, forward strand.
GCACTGACCGACTGAGAGCGACGCAAGTTTATTGCCACCGCATTTCAGCTCCTCAAGCACAGGAAGCGCACCGAGGGTAAGCGATGTGAGCTGATTGTCGTTAGCGTTGAGCTTCTCAAGCTTGGTATTGGCCGACATGTCAAGCGACGTCAGAGCATTGTTGTGACAGTCGAGCACCGACAGCTCGGGGCAACCGGAAAAATCAAGCGCCCCAATCTGGTTGTTGTAGCAGCGCACAATGCTGAGGTCAGGAGCGTCAACCACGGATAATTCGGTAAGCTGACAACCGTACACCTCCAGCTGCCAGAGGCCGTCGGCGGAGATTGTGATTTCCGTACCCGGGCCTTTGGAAAGATAAATGCCGTAATAAGCGCTTTTGTCGGCACCTGTCACCTCAAAATCCTGCGGATCCGCCTGTATACGCAGCTCTGTGCCGGCAGGTGCGGAAGTCTTGACCTTGATAACGCCAACGGCAGCGGAGGCCGTATGCACGCCACAGATAGCCACCAACGCGGCAACTGCGGACTTCAGTAGACGTTTAATCATAAATTGAAAATTGTTTTGGTATGAAAATATGATAA
>DBFWRP010000237.1:0-3223 GCA_048222005.1 Muribaculaceae bacterium
CCTATAACTCTATAATATGCCCTTATACGTTTTGATGGGGTCAGTAGCTGATGGCAGGCTCCATCTCTTTTGCCTGGGCAATCATCTTTTCAAGCTCGGTTACTGAGGGGACGCGGTTGCAGAGGTCCTTGGCCACGTTTACTTCCACAAGCTTGGGCTTGAGGTTGGCGGCCACGCGGTGGCGGAATTTTTTTTTGTTGAGTCCGGCCTGAGTCCGGCCATCTGAATAAAAAAACAACCGGGCATCGGTTTTGGTTGATGCCCGGTTGCTTTGTGTCGCTATGTCAATGATGCATGCGGGTTACCAGATGATCACCTGCTCTGCGGCTGGACGGAACAGTTTGTTGCCGTCTTTCACGTTGAATGCCTTGAAGAACGGTTCGATGTTGCGGAGGGTTACATTCACGCGGTTTTCGGCCAGCGAATGCACGTCGCCGATGGTGAGGTTGCGTTTCTCCTCGTCGCGGATGTTGGTTGCCCAGATGTTGGCGTAGTTGAGGTAGAAGGCCTGTTCGGGTGTGAATCCGTCGATTTTGGCTTCCTCCGAGTTGATGTCAACGCCTTTCTTTTTCTGTGAGTCAAGGAATGCAGTGCGGCTGATGCGCAGACCGCCCTGGTCGGCGATGTTCTCACCCATGGTATAGGTACCGTTGGCCATGAGGCCGGGGAGAATCTCCACTGCATCGAACTGCGCGCCGAGTTTCGAGGTGAGTTCGTCGAAGGCTTTGGCGTCCTCTTCGGTCCACCAGTTTGTCATGTTGCCTTTGGCGTCGAAGTTGCGGCCCTGGTCGTCGAATCCGTGGGTCATTTCATGTCCGATAACCACGCCGATGCCGCCGTAGTTCTCTGCATCGCTTGCTTCGGGGTCAAAGAACGGGTTCTGCAGGATGGCTGCGGGGAACACGATTTCGTTGGCCAGCGGGTTGTAGTAGGCGTTGACTGTCTGCGGTGTCATGCCCCATTCGGTTTTGTCGACTGGTTTGCCCCATTTGGCGAGCTGTTCTTTCTGGTGCCACATTCCGGCGTTGTGCACGTTGTGGTAGTAGCTCTTGGCGGGGTCGATTTCCATAGCGGAGTAATCTTTCCATTTGTCGGGGTAGCCGATTTTTACGGTGAAGCTGTTGAGCTTCTCGATGGCCTTGAGTTTGGTCTCGTCGGTCATCCAGGGTAGGTTGATGATGTGCTTGCCGAGCGAAACGCGGAGGTTACCCACGAGGTCGAGCATTTTCTGCTTGGAGCTTTCGGGGAAGTGTTTCTCCACATACAGGCGGCCGATGGCTTCGCCCATGTAGCTGTCGGGCACGCTCAGGGCGCGTTTCCAGCGGGGGCGCTGCTGCTGTACGCCGCTTTTCACTTTGGCGAACTCAAACGAAGTGTCGGTGAACTTGTCGCTGAGGTAGGGTGCGGCCTGTGCCACATACTTCCAGAGGTAGTAGTCCTTTTTCTCGCGGTCGGAGAGTGAGGCCAGCAGATTGTCGGCCTGCTTCATCCCCTTGGGTTCGGTGAGGATGAACTGCTGGGGTGTCTCGATGTCCATGGTCTCCACAAAGAAGCGGTCCCAGTTCACGTGGGGATAGTCGGCTTTGAGCTGGTCGAGAGTGCGGGGGTTGTACATTGCCGGGATGTTGCGGCTCTCCTCGCGGGTGAGGGCCGAGTCGGCGATAGCGGTCTCGATTTTGAGCACGTTGTTCATGATGCGGGTGGCATCTTTTTTCTTATAGCCGGCATTCATCATCTGGTCGACGATGAGCTTTTTATAGGCATTGCGGATGCGGGTGTTCTCCTTGTCGTTGAGCAGGTAGTAGTCGCGGTCGCCCAGGCCCATTGAGCCTCCGCTCACGTACATGGCGTAGTTGTTGGAGTCGGCCATGTCCTCCATCGGGCCTGCGCCGAAGAAGGGGCTGGAGTAGTTGCGGTGCATCCACATGAAAAGATTGTCCATCTCTTCGGGTGTGGCGTTCTCAATTTTCTTGAGGTCGTCGAGGATGGGTGTGGCGCCTTCGGCGTTGCGTCGCACGGAGTCCATGCCCTGTGCATAGAGTGTCCAGATTTTGAATGCGTTGCTGCCGGGTTCGGGGTTGGTATGTCCGAGGTTGAGAACAATCTCCTTCACCTGATTCTCGGCCGAGTCGGCAAGGATGTTGAATATGCCGTAGCGAGCATATTCGGGTGTGAGCGGGTGGGCTTTGAGCCAGCCGTTGTTCACGTGGTGGTAAAAATCGTCGGCGGCAGGGACAGTGTTGTCGATGAAAGCCGGGTTTACGCTTTTGAGATGTTCGGTTGCCATAACGTTAACCGATGTTGCGGCAACGGCCGCGAGGGCTATTGCCAGATGTCTGGTTTTCATTGTTGGAGATTTATGTGATTTTATCTGTTGACGTGTGAGTGCTGTGGCCTCCGTTGGATCAGACATTGAATCGGAAATGCATTATGTCGCCGTCCTGTGCCACATAATCCTTTCCTTCCACGCTGAGCTTTCCGGCTTCCTTCACGCCTTGCTCGCCTCCGAGGTTCACGTAGTCGTCGTATTTGATGACTTCGGCGCGGATGAAGCCTTTTTCAAAGTCGGTGTGTATCACGCCTGCGCACTGCGGAGCCTTTGCGCCGCGCATGAATGTCCATGCGCGCACCTCATCGGCGCCGGCGGTGAAGAATGTCTGCAGGTTGAGCAGCGAGTATGCGGCGCGGATCAGGCGTGCCACGCCCGATTCTTCCAGGCCGATTTCGTTGAGGAATTCCTGTCGCTCCTCAAAGGTGTCAAGCTCGGCAATGTCGGCCTCGGTCTGTGCCGCCACAATGAGCAGCTGGGCGTTCTCGTCCTTGATGGCCTCGCGCACGGCATCCACGTAGCTGTTGCCGTTCACCGCCGATGCGTCGTCGACGTTGCACACGTAGAGCACCGGCTTGTTGGTGAGCAGGAACAGTTCGCGGGCGAATTTCTGCTCGTCGGGAGTCTCAAGGGTCACCGAGCGTGCCGGTTTTCCCTGGTCAAGGGCGTCCTTGAATTTTTTCAGGACCTCGTACTGCATTTTTGCCACCTTGTCGCCGCCGGTCTGGGCCTGCTTCTGTGTGCGGGCGATGCGTCCCTCGATGGTTTCGAGGTCCTTGAGCTGCAGTTCGTAGTCGATTATCTCTTTGTCGCGCACAGGGTCGACTGTGCCGTCCACGTGTGTTATGTTGTCATCGTCGAAGCACCTGAGCACATGGATAATGGCATCGGTCT
>DBFWRP010000238.1:0-1632 GCA_048222005.1 Muribaculaceae bacterium
CCCCTATGACAATCTTGAAGTCGGTATCGGCCCGGGTTACGGCGGAACTCCCGTGCTCATCCGAAGGGGAAACACCAACACCCTTACCTACACCTATGCAACCGGTTTCAGCATCAACGTTGAAGCAGGCCAGAAGATTTATTTCAACACCTATTGGTACGGCGGAACCCCCGGTGATTCCAACGATCCCAACAGGAAAGACACCTTCATGACCCTGTATGATTCCGAATTCAACTACCTCGATCATAACGACGACGGTGCTTCGTTCGGCATCAGCCCCTATTCCGGCATCGAATACGTATTCGAAACCGCAGGCACTTACTACGTTGTTGTAACTCCCTACAACCATGCAAGCAATAACGGCAACGGCAAGGGCCTTGTTGAAATGCATGCGGCGGAAGTTCTTCCCACCGAAATCGAAACCATTGAACTCGCTGACTTCAGCATGTTCACCGGCACCAACACCAACATCATTGACCGCGCTGTCTTCACGCCCGAAGAATACGAAATCTCCGACTTCGTATTCACTTCCAGCAATGAAGCAGTTGCCTCCATCGATGCAGATGGCAAGGTTTTCGCACTCGCAGAAGGCACAACCACCATCACCATCACCGACAACGTTTCCAACGCAACCGCATCCGCGGTTCTCACCGTTAACGAAATCAGTGAAGATGATTATGCAATGATCGTTCTCAACGTCAATGCAGGTGAAACCGGCGTCTTCCAGGACGGCAGCGGTTATCAGATGCTTCTTGATGCTGACGCAACCGCATACGGCAACGAGATCCCCGCACAGGGTCCTCTCACCCAGAGCGGCAATGCACCCGCAGGTCTGTATGACATATTCGAATACAAGATTCCTGAGAATGCAGACGGTATTCTCACCACAAGCAACATCGTTGTTTCCGGCATGGACTACGTTCTCGTTCCCGCCGGCACCTATGACTGGTGCATTACGAACCCGACTCCCGGCGACCGTATCTGGATTGCTTCCGACAGCGGTTCCATTGGCGGCAGGGCAAACGACTACACCTTCGAGGCAGGCAACACCTACACCCTCACGGTATCCCTCGATGGTCAGTACGACAGGACTGACATCACCGTAACTCCCGGCATCGAAGAACCCACTCCGACTGCCACCCCGGCTATCACACCCACACCCACTCCCGCTCCCACTCCCGACCCCGGTGCAACCGGTTGGGGCTTCGAAACCGATCCCTTCGCTGAAGGCTGGACCATCCGCGATGACGACGGCGACGGCTACAACTGGGAATGGATGGATGCAAGCGGTTCCAACTACAACGTATACGAAGGCACCCACTGCATGGCATCCGCTTCCTTCCAGAACAACCCATTCGGCGGCGGCACTGCGCTGAATCCCGACAACTGGCTCATCAGCCCGGAATTCGTTGCAGGCAACACCGTTACCTTCTGGTATGCAGGTCAGGATCCCGACTATTCGGCTGAAACCTTCGGCGTATATGTAATCGCAAACGGCACCACCAGTGCCGAACTCGGTCACTTCACCGCTTCCGACACCTATCAGCAGGGCAGCGTAGACATCAGCGCATATGCAGGCCAGACCGTTCAGGGTGCGTTCCGTCACTAGGGCGTCACCGACATGTTCAGGCT